>DAISKN010000018.1:0-21999 GCA_036820975.1 Acidobacteriota bacterium
GGAAGGTCATCTCGGTCGCCTGCCGCGTCAGGGTCTCGACCACCCGCGGATGGGCGTAGCCGAGAGCGGCGACGGCATGGCCGCCATAGAAGTCGAGGACCTCGTCGCCTCCCGCGGTGCGAAGAAAGACCCCGCGAGCGGAGACGAGATCGAGAGGAAGCTGCGGATAGACCTGCAGCAGGTGCGCGGCTTCGGTTGCAATCATCAGATCCACCCCGGCGCGGGCTGGGTGAGCCCCATGGACTCGGGAAGTCCGAGCATGCGGTTCAGCCACTGGACTCCGCCTCCCGCCGCGCCCTTCAGGAGGTTGTCGATCACCGAGAAGACCGCGACCGTGTCGCCTTCGGCGGCGACTCCGAGATGGGCGTAGCTGCTCGCGGCCACATCCTTCACCCGGGGAGTCCCCGGGACCACGCGAACCAGAGGAGAGTCCCCGTAGAAGCGGGCGAGCTCCGCGCGGATCGCCTCGGCGTTCAGAGGCGCGCGAAGCTTTCCCTGAATCGTGGTGTGGATGCCGCGCGCGAAAGGGCCCGAGTGAGGAACGAAGTGGATCTTCGGCCTGAGCCCGGCGGCCTTCTCCGCGAGCTCGGTCATCTCGGGCACGTGGCGATGGACGAGAGGCTGATAGGCGAAGAGGTTGCTGTGACGCTCGGGGTGATGAGTCGTGTCTTTCGGCTCGCGGCCGGAGCCCGTGCTGCCGGTGATTCCGAAGGCGAAGATCTCGCTTTCGACGATGCCGAGCTTCAGGAGCGGGACCGCGGCGAGGAGGACCGAAGTCGCGAAACAGCCGGGATGTCCCGCGTGGCGCGGCGTCGCCGCGACGTGCTCGGGAACGCCGCAATCGAACAGGGGAAGAAGCGACGGCGCCCCGTGGGCGTTCTTGTAGACCGCTTCATAAGACGAGGCCTCGCGGTAGCGGAAGTCGGCCGAGAGATCGACGACGCGGACGTCGACTCCCTTCTTCTCCGCGGCTTCGAGAAGGTCGGCGATGAGAGGCGCCGACGCCCCGTGGCTCGCGGCGGAGAGGACAGCGACCGTTCCTTCGGCGCCTTCGAGAATCGAGGGGACCTGAGACGGCGCGCGGAACTTCGCATCCACGCTCGATCCGAGATGGGGAAAGAGGCTTCCGACGGTCGTTCCCGCCCGGCTCCCGGAGATCGCGGCCTCGAGTTTCAGCCCCGGGTGGCCTTCGACCAGCCGCAGGCATTCGCCTCCGACGTATCCCGAGGCGCCGAGGACCAGCGTCTGGAATCGAGTCATTGACTCGCCGCGGTCGAAAGCGGCCGCTTCTGGAGCACCTGCTCCAGGACGAGATCGCCGAGCGCGGCGCCAGCCGTGAGGGCGTTCGCCGCGGGAAGACCGAGGCGTTCGCGGATGATCTCGACGCCGACGGCGTTGTCGGTGGCGGGTCCGGTCACGACCGCGGGCTCGATCCCGAAGCGGTCCCGGAGGAGCGTGGCGCCGCCCCAGGCGGCGACCGGATCGTTCGCCGAGAGCACCACGGCGGAGAGCGACGCTCGAATCTCGGGATCGTCGAGAATGGCTTCGACTCCGTAGGCCCCGAGGAGGCCGTCGCCGAGCTCGAACAGGATAGCGTCCGGCTCTTTCGAGGCCAACCTCTGGAGCATCGTCCTCGCGAGAGCGGGGGCGTTCTCGGAAGTCGTGGTGACGATGCCGAAGTCGGTGAAAATCAGGGTCGAGCGCGCGCCCGCGTCCTCCATCGCGAGGATGTCCCGGCGAGCCGAGACACCCGTCGCCTTGAACGCGTCCACCACGAGGCCGCGATGGCGCATGCGCGCGAGGATGGCGCAAGCCGCCGCCGTCTTCCCCGCGTCCATGCAGGATCCGGCGACGGCGATGACGGGGATCCCCCCGAGGCGAAGCGGGCGTCCGCGATCGATCTCGAATCCGCCGACGCGGGCCGAGACGCCGATGCGCTCGCCGAGGAACGGGAAACTCAGAACCGCGCCCAGAACTTTGCACGGAAACGGGGCCCCGCGGGCTCGATCGTAGTCGTCGCAAACGCCGAGGACGCCGCCGAGGTTGAGGAGATGCACGAGACCCCCTGGCTGCAGGCTCTCGGGCACGTGACCCGAATAGCCGAAGAGCGCTTTCCGATGGCCGAGCGCCCCGACGAGGACGTCCCCCTTCCGCACCGTCGCCATGCGGCCGCTCGCGAGCTCGAGCTGGTTGTAGCTGGTTTTGTCGTCGAGAACCTCGACGGCGATGACCACGCCCTCTTCGGAAGGGATCTCATCGCTCAGGCGGATGTCGGGCGTGAGGCGGCAGCCCAGCGCCACGGAGGCGATCTTGTCGGCGAAGACACGTTTCATCGTATGCATATTTATTAGCGCGATATGCATAAATAGTCAAACAAAAAGAGGCCAAAAAAACCCCTGCAGGCGGATGGTCCGGAGGGGCTTTCGGACCCTTAGTCCGTCGCTTGTCCTATCGCCGTCCTCAGGTCGGCGAGAGGAACGACAGCGCCGTGAATCGGCGCGATCCGCTCGACGTCGAGGTTCAGCCGCACGATGTTCTCGTGCAGGTTGACGGTGAACGGATTCGCGGGCGAAGGCGGAGGCCCGGGCCGCGGAGAGAAGGCGTCGGCCTGGACGAGGATCTTCTCCTTCGGCAGATACACCATGAGGAGCCCCTCGTTGTGGGCGTTCCCTTGAACGAGATGGATCTCGAGGCTGCGTGCACCGTCGGTGAGGCTCTTGTGGTCGCCCACCGCCTCGAACGTGCCTCCCGAGTGGAGACCCTGATAGAAGGGCACGTTCATCTCGTGGGTGACGACGGTGACTCCCTTGGCGGCGTAGGTCTGAACTCCTCCGGAGTGATCGAAGTGGTGGTGGGTATTGACGAGATACCGCAGCGGTTTTCCCGGGACGAGCTTCTCGACCTCGGCCATCACCGCCTCCGAGCGCTCGGGGCTCAGCGGCGCTTCGATCACCGCCACGTGATCCTGGAACTCGACGAGCACGCTGTTATGAGAGCCTCCCGCGAGGAACCACACGCCGTCGGCGATCTTCTCCGACGCGACGGTCATCGCCGCCGGCGCCGCGGAGGCGACGGACTCGGGGACCGCGATCTCTACCGGGGCGTTCGGCGTCACCTCGGCGACGGTGATATCGAGGGTCGGGTGACCGCCCTGCGACTGCACGATGCGGGTGGGGAACTTTACGCCGCCGTAATCCTTGTACTCGGAAAAGGACGTCGAGACCGGCATCGCCCCGAGCACGGTGTTCTGAATCGTCGTCTCGATGGACTCGACGAGGTTCTCCGCGTTGATGGTTCCGCGCACTTCCTGGTCACCGTGGCGGAACGAGAGGACGTTAACCGTCCGCCCGTCCCGGGTCTCTTCGGCGAGAGTCGGGGTCGAAGCGAGCGCCGCCTTCACGAATCCGTGGGGAGTCAAAACGATCGAAATCGCGCGCTCGGCCGCGGTCGCCGGAGCCGCGACCGCATTCTCACCGGCGAGGTTCCAGGCCGTCCCACCGCTGACGAGAAACGTCTGGGTCTGCTCTCCGGCGAGAGGCTGCCCTCCACCGCCACGCGGCGGGTCCTCGCCCTGAGTCCTCACCAGGACCTCGCGGGAGGAGTTGCTTCCGTAATCGATGGAACGCTCGTACCGCAGCACGTTGAACTTCGGCCAGGGTGCGTCGGGACGCGGGTTCTGCCCGAGGGCGAAGTTCGACCCCTGGCCCGTGTACTGGATCGAGGAAAGGTCCGAGGATCCGAGAGCGGACGCGGCTCCCTCGAGGACGCTCTTCGCGTCCCTGGGACCGCAGGCGAGAGTCGAGGCGAGCACGGCGAAAAGGCCGAGCCTGCCGTTGTGTATTCGAGTCATCTATTGATACCTCCGTGCGAAATTGGCGCGCAGTGAGATACCACAGGATGGCGCGTGGAGAAAAGAGGCCGGCCGACGTCCCGATGTAGGCGCCGGAGCTTCAGGGCTCCGCGTGCAGCGACTCGGAGTTCTCGCGGGCCCACTGCTCGATGTCCTTCGCTACCACTCCGGCGACCCGCTTCCAGGTGACGAACGCGCCGGCGAGCGCCGTATCGGACTCGAAGTCGAGGCTCCCCGCCTCGATGCGGAAGCTCAGGACGTAGCGGCTCTGGTAGTGGGTCTGGGTGTAGCCGAAGTACTTCGTCTCCCCGTTTCGATTGACCTCGATGCGGCGATCGAGAAGAGTGACGAGGATGTCCGACTCCGAGCGGTTCTCGGCGCTCACGATGTCGCGCCGCTTCGAGATCTGCTCGCGGAGATCCGTCACCGAGTCCACGAGCTCGCGGCGCTTGGCCGGGTCGTGGTCCTCGATGCGCGGATCGACGTGGACGAAAACGCGCGGTTTTTCGGGTCGGGTGGGCTCGCTCTCAGGAGCGGCCGAAAGCCCGGACGCAAACACGAACAGGATCGGCAGCGCGCGTTTCATCCGCCCTCAACGATAGCACGAGCTCAGTCCTGCCGCAGGGCGGTCATGGGATCGATCCGCGCCGCGCGCCGGGCGGGGATGTAGCTCGCGAGAAGGACGGCGGTCGCGAGCAGAACCCCCGCCGTGAGGTAGAGGGTGACGTTCACCGCGGGGATCCGAAACAAGATGCCCTCGAGGACGCGGCTCACCAGGTAGGCGACGGGAAGCCCGACCGCGAGCCCGATTCCGGCGACGAGCGTCCCTTCGCGCAAGAGCATGCCGAGGACCTCGCGATAGGTCGCGCCGAGAGCGACGCGAACGCCGATCTCCCGCACGCGCCGAGAAGCACGGTAGGCGATGAGACCGTACGTTCCGAGCCCGGCGAGGAGAAGGGCGGCGACGGCGAAGGCCACGAACGTGCGGCTGAAGAACCGCTGCTCCCACGTGGTGAGATACCGGACCTCTTCCATGGTGCGTACCAGGAATAACGGGACGCCGGGAGCGAAGCTCCGGAAGGCGTCGCGCACCGAGCTCGCGAGCGCGGCCGGGTCGTTCTCGGCTCGCACCAGGAACGCCATGCCGCGTGACGCGGCGAGGGAGTAGGGAACGTAGAGGTTGAGCTCGGATTGCGCCGTCTCCTCCCCGAACTCCTCGTACTGAACGTCGGGTGCGATCCCCACCACCCGAAGCCAGCGAATCTCGGCGCCGTTGACGAGCCCGACCTCGCGCCCCGCGGCCGACTCGCGCGGCCAGAGACGCTCCGCGAGGCGGCGGTTCAGGATGGCGACGGGACCCGCCCCGTCTTCCAGGTCGCGGACCTCGAAAGCGCGGCCCTCTACCAGGGATACGTCGAGAGTCTCGAAGAAGCCTTCGGTAATTCCGATGAGCTGGACGCCGAGCTCGGATCCGTCGGCGACCGGGCTCTCCGGCGTCACCAGACGGGCAGGGGAGCCCCCGTCGTCCGTGGGGACGCTCGTCGTGGCTGCCGCCCGGCGGACTCCGGGAAGCGATTCGATCCGCGCGATAGCGTCATGGAAGAAGCCGACGCGAACGGGAACGGGATCGTAGACGTCTCCCGAGAGGAGCGCGCGGAAGGTGAGGAGCGGCCTCTGGTCGAATCCGGCGTCGGCGGACGTGAGAACGAGGAAGCTCTGGAACATCAGGCCCGCGCCTACGAGAAGTCCGAGGCTCGCTGCGACCTGTCCGGAGACGAGGAGGAACTGGCTCCTCGTGCTCCTTCGGGCGGAGGACGGATCGCGGCCGCTTCCAAGCGCGGCGAGAAGGTCGATGCCCGTCACCCGAAGCGCGGGCAGCAGGCCGAAGAGAAAACTCGCGCCGAGGGATAGAGCGATGACGAAAGCGGCGACCCGCGCGTCGATTCCCACGTCGAACCAGTAGGGCTGCTCCTCGGGGAAGGACGCCACGAGGGCGTCGACGCCCCAGAGAGCGAGGATCGTTCCGAGAATTCCGCCGAGCCCGCCCAGAAGGAGTGATTCCGCGAGGAGCTGACGCAGGAGAGCTCCCCGCCCCGCGCCGAGAGCGGCCCGCAGCGAGAACTCCCGCTGGCGCTCCGTCCCGCGCGCGAGGAGGAGGCTTGCGAGGTTCCCGCATCCGATGAGGAGCACGAGTCCCACGGCGCCGAGAAGGCTCTGAGCGACGAGCCGGGTTCGCGGCGCGACCACGAGCTCCCGATAGGGAAGGGAGTGAAGACCCCACCCGCGGTTGGTCTCCGGGTAGCGCCGGGCCGCCCGGTCCGCGATCGAGTCGAGCTCGGCCTGGAGCTCTCCCAGGGCTTTTCCTTCGTGCAGACGGGCCACTCCGTGGAGGAACCGGTCCGCTCGGCTCGTTCCCTCACCGGGGTCGTACGGAACCCACAGGTCGTCGACCTCGGGAAAACGGAACCGCGGCGGCATGACCCCGATGATCTCGAGCTCGCGCTCGTTGACCCGCACAGTCTCTCCCACGACGGCGGAGTCGCCTCCGAAGCGGCTCTGCCAGAGCCCGTAGCTCAGGATCGCGACCGACTCGAATCCCGGCAGCGCACCCTCGTCTTTCCGAAAGCTTCGTCCCAGAATCGGCTCGACCTCGAGGACGTCGAAGAGGTTGGGCGTGACGGAGCCGCCACGGATCCGGGTCGCCTCTTCCTCGTAGAGGGTGAAGCCCCGGCCCAGATAGCCGGCGACGTCTTCGAGGAGAACGCTCTCCCGAGCGATGTCGTCGAGCTCCGCGTACGACACATCCGCGTCATCCCACCCTTCGGGAAACTGCGTCGGGTGGATGGAATGGATCGAGACGATGCGGTCGGTCGCATCGCCGAAAGGCAGAGGACGGAGGAGAAGCGCGTTCACCAGGCTGAAGACGACGGTGTTGGCTCCGATGCCGAGCCCGAGCGTGAGAAGCGCTACCGTGGTGAACCCGCGCGCCTTGGCGAGCGAACGAAACGCGATGCGGACATCCTGGATCATCACACGCCTGTCGAGTAATGTAGCAAAGGATGTGCCATGACGAGATTGCTTGATCCGGCGGGGCCAGGAGTCGAGCTTGGCGTTCGATAACGGACGGCTCCCGTCCGGCGACGAACGAGGGGCGCCGCGCGCGGAACTGATCCTCGTGGGAGGGGGACATTCCCATGTCCAGGTACTGCGGCGGTTCGGGATGGCTCCGCGGAGCGACGTCCGGCTGACCGTGATCGTCGACAGGCCGATTGCGGTCTATTCGGGAATGGTCCCCGGGTACGTGGCGGGCCAGTACCGGCGCGCGGAGCTCGAAATCGACGTCGTTCCCCTCGCGCGGCGCGCGGGGGCGCGCGTGATTCTGAGCCCCGCGGTCGGAGTCGACGCGGCCTCGAAGCGCATCCGGCTCTCAGATCGTCCACCGGTTCGCTACGACGTCGCGTCGTTCGACGTCGGCTCGACGGTCGCCGGACTCGACCTTCCCGGCGTGCGGCAGCACGCTCTGCCGACCCGGCCCATCGTGGAGCTGGTCGAGCGCATCGACGACGTCGTCGCGCGCATCGGAAGTCGTCCCGCGGGGAGCCCGTTCCGGATCGTCGTCGTCGGCGGCGGGGCTGGAGGAATCGAGCTCGCCTTCACTCTCTGGCACCGGATCGACGCGGGTCGGGATCCTTCGATCGAGCTCACGCTGGTTCACGGCTGGCCGGAGGTGCTCGCGGGCTACCCCCGAAGCCTCGTCGAGCGGGTGCATCGAAACGCCGCGCGCCGGGGGATTCGCATCCAGCCCAACCGTCGCGTTGTGGAAGTGAAGAGCGATGCGGTGGTTCTCGACGGGGGGGATTCGATTCCCGCCGACGCACTCTTGTGGGTCACCGGCGCCTGGAGCAACCCGCTCTTCACCGACTCCGGTCTTCCCACCGAGCGACGGGGGTTCGTGCGCACCCGCCCGACGCTCCAGGTGGAAGGGTTCGACGACCTCTTCGCGGTCGGCGACTGCGCGACCCTGACCGATTTCCCGGAGACCCCGAAGGCGGGGGTGTACGCGGTGCGGCAGGGGCCGTTCCTCTACGAGAACCTCGTCGCCTCCCTGGAGGGAAGGCCGCTCCGGAGCTACCGGCCGCAGTCGGACTTCCTCACACTTCTCAACCTCGGCGACGGAACCGCTCTCGGATCCAAACGCGGCCGCTCGTTCGAGGGCAGGTGGGTGATGCGGCTCAAGGACTGGATCGACCGCCGGTTCATGACGAGGTTCCAGGTGCTCGACGCCGAAGGAGCGCTGACGGAAGAGTTCCAGAGTCTTCCCGAGATGTCGGGCGGCATGGAGACCCTCTGCGGCGGTTGCGCGGCGAAAGTCGGTCAGAGCATTCTCGAGCGCGCGCTCTCGCGGCTTCCTGCGGGGCCCGGCGACCCGTCGGTGAAGCTCGGACTGGATCGGCCCGACGATGCCGCGGCGTTCGAGACGCCGCGCGGCGACCTCGTTGTTTCCAGCATCGACGCTTTCCGCTCCTTCCTCGACGATCCGTTTCTCGTGGGAAGAGTCTCGGCGCTCAACTCGCTTTCGGACATCCAGGCGAAGGGTGCTTCACCCCGCTATGCCCTCGCGCTCGTCGCCGTGCCCAGGGACGCGTCGGACCAGGAACAGGAGGAGATCCTGTTCCAGGTGCTCTCGGGCGCGCGTGTGGTCTTCGATCAGAACGGAGTCACTCTCGTCGGGGGGCATACGGTGACGGCGCCCGAGCTCCTGGTCGGCTTCTCCATCGACGGCCTTGCTTCCACTCCGAATCTCCTGACTCTCGATCGGCTCCAGCACGGCGATCAGCTCCTCTTGACGAAGCGTCTCGGAACCGGCGTAGTGCTCCACGCCGACATGCAGGGCCTTGCCTCCGGCCGCGCGCTCGCCGAGTGTCTGGAGTCCATGCTGACGTCGAACGGGGACGCGGCTCTGCTCGCGCGCGAGCTCGGCGCTCAGGCGGTAACCGACGTGACCGGCTTCGGCCTCGCGGGGCATCTCGGCGCGATGCTCCGTGCGAGCGGCGCGAGCGCGCTCATCGACGTGACGACGCTCCCTGCGTTGCCGGGCGCCGTCGAGCTTCTCGCCCGGGGTTTCCGGAGCACGTCTCATCCGGCGAATGCGAAGGCGAAAAAAGCGATCGTCATCGGCGCCGATGCGGCGAACGATCCGCGTCTCGAGCTCTTGTTCGATCCCCAGACCTCGGGCGGCCTCCTGTTCGGCCTGCCGCCGGCGAGAGTCGACGAGGCGCTCGCCCGGCTGGATCAGGCGGCGGTCATCGGGGAAGTGCGGCCTCTACGCGAGGACGGGATGCTGCTTGAAATCGGGGCTCACTGGATCTCGAAGAGTGTCGGGTCGACGGCCCGAAGCCGCTGACGAGAGCATCCTCCGCGCGAACCGCGCCCGTTGCCGGATCGAAGAAGCGACAGCTCACGAGCTCTGTGTCCGCGAGCGCGAAGCGATCGACGGAACCGGAAAGGAGGACGGTGCCGGAGGCGGCGCGAGAGTCTTTGCTCCTTAGCTCGATCTCGACGGCCACGGTTCTCTCGGAGAAGTTCGCGATCTCAAGCGTCCCTCCGGCGACGTTGCAGAACGTCTCCCCGTGGATGCGATACAGAGTCCCGCCGAGGTCGGCGACGTAGAGCTCGCCCTGCTCGTCCTCGCCGAAGGTCGATATCGAAAGCTCGGAGTCGAGGAGCTCGGTCGAGGTCCAGGCTCCTGTCTCCGCGTTCTCGGTTCCGCCCCAGATGCGGCCCGAGCAGAAGTCTCCGAAGAAATAGGTCCCGAAGTGCTCCGGCATCTCGGCGCCCCGGTAGCGATAGCCTCCGGTGATCGAGCATCCGAGAGAATGAGAGTACTCGAGGATGGGCGGAACGAGCGATCCGTCGCTGCAGTTGCTCCCGGGGTTGAAGCAGTGCGTCCCTTCCATGCGGCGCCAGCCGTAGTTCCGGCCGCCTCCGCTCGAGCCGTTGATGGAAGGCTCGAAGCTCACCTCCTCATAGGCGTTTTGTCCGACGTCGGCGATGAAGAGGTCTCCGGTAAGGCGATCGAACGAGAAGCGCCAGGGGTTTCGCAGTCCGAGCGCCCAGATTTCGTCCCGCACCGCGGGATCGGAGGCGAAGGGGTTGTCGAGCGGAACGGCGTAGGGAAGCCCCTGGTCGACGTCGACGCGGAGGACCTTTCCCAGGAGAGAGCTCCCGCTCTGGGCGCGGTTTCCGGGATCTCCCGCGGAGCCTCCGTCGCCGAGCCCGATCCAGAGCTTCCCATCGGGACCGAACGCGAGCTGCCCCCCGTTGTGGTTCGCGTAGGGCTGATCGACCGAGAGGAGAGCTACGGCGGAGGCCGGGTCGGCGACGTTGCCGTCGGCCGAGACCGTGAACCGCAGGATCTGGGTATCCCCGGTGAGGTCGGTGAGGTTGACGAAGAAGAACCCGTTGGTCTCGTAGTCTGGATGGAACGCGAGCCCGAGAAGTCCCTGCTCGCTTCCCGAAGAGACCCTGTCGGAGAGATCGAGGAACGAACCGGGGAGAAGCCGGGCCCCGTCGAAGATCAGAATCTGGCCTCCCTGCTGCACGATGAACAGGCGTCCGCTCCCGTCTCCCGCGTGGGCGACGACGACCGGCCGTTCGAGCCCCTCGACCACGGGCCGAAGGTTCACGGGAGCGGCGATTGCGGCGAGCAGCGTGAAAGCGGCGACGAACATCGTCATGCCCCGAGAATCGCCCAGGCGTGGGAGGGATTCAAGAGATAATCGAAGTGTGAGGTAGAGCACACTCCCGGTTCTCGAAGAGGCTGATTCCGAGCTTTCGGCCGGGAGCTGTCCGTCACCGCCGCGGAGTGGGAGCTCCTGGAACGGGAGATCGCCCGGCAGGGCCGGAAATGGGCGTCGCTTCGCACCGATGGCGCCTGCCCGTTTCTCTCCTCCGACGACCGGTGCCCCGTATACTCCGTCCGTCCCCTTGGCTGCCGCACGTTCTACTGTCGGCTCGCCTCGGGCCGTCGCCCATCCCCCGCTTCACTCCCCTGATCCGCGAGCTCGAGGATCGTTCTGGAAAACGGGGTCACCCACTGCGCTCCTGGGTCCGGTTGAAAGCCAAACGCGCGCGCTGATACCTTGCGGGGCATGCGCTCGCACGTGTCGTTCGCCGTCCTGACGCTCCTGGCGACGGTGGCCCGGGCACAACAGTCGAGTCTCATCGAGGACGAGGTTCTCGAGGCGATCATCGCCGAAACCTCCGGTGCTCTGGCGCTTTCCCATGGCCGAACTCTCCTCTCGTACTCCGGCTTCGCTCCCTCTCTCGGCTCCGAGCAGACCGCCGACTACATCGCCGCCAGGGCCAGCGAGTTCGGCCTCGAGTACGTCCGCATCGAAGAGTTTCCCTCCGATGGCCAGAGGTTCTTCTGGGCCTTTCGAACCGAGCCCTGGTGGGAGGCGAAGAAAGGAGAGCTCGTTCTTCTCCACCCAAAGACGGGCGAAACAGAGGAGCGTCTCGCGAGCTTCGGCGTCCATCGAATCGTGCTCGGGCGTTTCAGCCGGAGCGCGTCGATCGAAGCGCAGCTCGTGGATGTCGGATCGGGTGTACGGCCCGAGGATTATGAAGGGAAGGATCTCCGCGGCAAGATCGCCCTCGCTTCCGGCCCCGCGGGAGCTGTGCACGCGCGCGCCGTCTGGGAGCATGAAGCTTCCGGTGTGGTCGTTTATCGCACGGCGGACCACGTGGAGAGGCCGCACCTCATCGGCTCGGCCGTCATCGAGCCCTTTCTCGGCCCGAGAGGTGAGCCGCCCGCGTTCCTTTTTTCACTTTCCCATCGGATGGGCAGGGCGCTCTCCGAGCGGCTCCGTGCGGGAGAAACGCTGAAGGTCCGCGCCGAGGTGGAAGCGGAGACCAGGGCGGGACACTACTCCATGGTGCAGGCGGTTCTGAGGGGAACCGAGCCCGAGCTCCCCGAGGTCTGGGTCCAGGCCCACACGAACTACCGCAACACCGGGGGAGGGAACAACCTCACGGGACTGGGGGCGACGCTCGATCTCGCCCGGTCGCTCTCGTCGCTCGTGTCCACGGGAAGGCTACCTCGTCCCCGGCGGTCGATCCGGTTCACCTGGGGACCGGAGCATATGGCCATCATCTATTACCTGCACCAGAACCCGGCGGCGGCGTCCCGCATCCTCGCCTATCTGAACCTCGACATGGTCGGGGACGACCTGGCGCTGAGCGAGTCCGTGCTCCGGCTCTATCGCACACCGGACTCGCTCCCGTCCTTCATCAACGACGTTGTCGAGGAGATGTTCGACGTGGTGGGGAAGGGGAACTCGATCTCCATCCGGCACGGCGGCCTGCTGGGCTTCGGGACCACGTTCCCGCTCCCAATCGTCGAGGAATCGGGAAGCCGCGACCCCTTCTACTACTACATCGAGCCGTTCTGGGGGCCGAGCGATCACGAGGACATCGCGGAAGCTAGCCTCGGAATCCACGCCGTACTGCTAAATACCTGGCCCGACCCCTACATCGGCACCCAGGAGGACACTCTCGAGCGCGCCGACGCGACCCAGATGAAGCGCGCCGAGGTCATCGCCGGCGCCTCGGCGTACGTTCTCGCGACCGCCTCCGACGACGACGTGCCCGCGCTCGCCCAGAACGCGCTCGCGAAAGCCCGGGCCCGGCTCGCTTCGGAGGAGCGCCGGGCGATGGACGCCTCGGATCTGGCGATCGAGATCGTACGCGAGGCATACGGACGGGAAGTGAAGGCGATCGAGACCTTGAGTGCCTTCGCTCCCGTAGACGCGCGGAAGGCCTACGTCCGCGAGAGGGCGGCCGAGCTCGCAGCCGAGCTTCCCCGGGCGCTCGCCCGGCTGGAAAGCCACGGGGCGAGGGCGACTCTCCCGTCGGCTTCCGCGAACGCGAAGCTGGTGCCGACGCGGACGTCTCTGGTGCGGGGTCCCGTGAACTTCTTCCGGCCGGAGTACGGCCGCGACTGGATGATCGAGAAGACGGGAGACCCCGCATTCGTCGACAAGGTCCGTCTCGCCCGGCGGGGACACTATTACCTCTACGAGACCCTCAACTTCGCCGACGGCAAGAGAACCCTCGAGGAGATTCGCGACGCGATCGGAGCGGAGTACGGCCCCGCTCCCCTCGAGGAGATCGAGGAGTACTTCCGGCTCCTGGAACGAGTCGGTGTGGTTACGTTCGTCTCGCGGTAGTCATTTCGAGTCGTGCGGCCGGCTGCGCGATGAGAGACGGGCGAAGACGTTCGCAACGACCCGATCGCATCGGGAGAGGTGGAACGCAAAAAGCTCCGGAGCGTGGCGGCCGATGCGGCGGTGGATGTCCTTTCGGAGGGCGATTTTTGCCCGATGAAACCGCGCTTTTACGTTGTCGGACGAGATCCCGACACACTGCGCCACCTCGTCGGTGGTCATCCCCTCGAGCTGTCTCAGGACGAACACCAGGCGATGCGGCGCGGGAATCGAGTCGATGGCCTCGGCGAGGATCCCTCCGAGCTCCCGCCGACTGAGCTCGTCTTCCGGCGTCTGCGGAGTCGGTGATCCATTTCTCGGGTCTTCGTTCATGGTCTCGTCCCATTCGACGAACCGGCCGTTGAGCCGCAGGCGCGCGAGCGCCTCGTGCACCGCGATTCGGCTGATCCAGGTCTTGAAAGAAGCCCGGCCCTCGAACTGCTTGAGGTGAACGTAGGCCTGGACGTAGGCGTCCTGCATCACGTCTTCCGCCTCCGTCTCGTTGCGGAGGATCGACCGGGCGATGCGATAGAGGCGCTGGTTGTGACGCCGGATCAGGACTTCGTAGAGGTCGCCTTCCCCCTCCAGCACCCGCCTGACGATGGTCTCATCGCTCAGCTCCGGGCGCTCGACGCGCCTGCTCGGCGCGTCCGCAATAGTCACGCTCGCCCCCCAGAGCAGGAACCCGTCAAAGGCTCTTCAGGAATTCGACGAGGTCGACCTTTTCCGCCGGTGTCAGGCCGAGACCGAAATGCCCGTTATAGTGATCGACCACTTCCGCTAGCGTCGGAAAGCGGCCGTCGTGATAGAAGCCTCCCTTGGCATGGCTCCAAAGGCCTTTGAGAGGCGCCGTCCGATAGCGCTCGTCGGGCGATCGCAGGGCCTGGAAGTCATCGATTCCGATCTCGGCCGCGGTATGCAGGTTCCAGCCGGGCTCGGTGTAGAGGGGTGGAACGTGGCATCGAGCGCAGTCGGCCTTCCCCGAAAACAGATCGGCCCCTCGCGCGGCCGCAATGCGGTCGAAGCTCCCCCGGGGCGCCCTGGGAGCGGGGATTGCGAGCTGATAGAAGTGAAGAGCGCCGAGCTTGGGCGTGATCAGGTCCTCGTCGTTGCGTACGTTGCCGAATCCATTCGCGGCCGCGACGGGGAATTTTGCGGCGTCCTCCAGGCGGGGGTCATAGAAGGTCCCCTTTCCGTGCATCTCCAGGTTCGCGACGAAGGCGTTCCAGTGCGTCACCGATCCCCATCCCGTCCAGGTGTGGAGGTTGACCCCGGCGAGCCCGAAGGCCGGAGGGATGAGGGTGGCTGCCGTCTTGCCGTCCGGTCTGAACGGCTTCCCGTCGAGCGCGAGCTCCGCATCGAATTTTCCCGGGCCCCAGCTGTTCAGGACACTTCGTACCGTTGCGTCATCGACCCCGAGGAGATCCGTGAAGAACGACAGGTCGGGCGCCAGCGCCACGATAGCGCCCACGTTCAGATCGCGGTTCGCCCATCCGTCGAGGCGGCGGCCGAAGCCGGGGGCGAAGGAATCGTCGACGGTGGAGTGGCAGAGAGCGCATTGGATTCCCACGGACGTCAGCCGGTCGCTCCGGCCGAAGAACCCTCTCACCCCGAGGACGGCATTGAGCCTCAGCAGCGCGAGCGTCGTGCCCGGGTCGTCGAGATTCACCTGCCCTTTCTCCAGACTCTTGACGAGCGTTCGGGGAAGGGCCTCGACGTCCACTTTGAGGCCCACGGAGAGGGCGGTCTTCGGGCTCACGCCCGGACCCACTCCGCCGCGGTCGGCCCCGGCGAAGGCTTCGTGGAGCCGCAGTCTTCCACCCCAGAAATCCTCGTCCCCGAAGGTGTCGTACCGGAAGGTTCTCTTCCCTTCGTTGAAGAGGGCGCGGGCGTTTTCTTGGATTCGATCGTCGAAATCCTCACTCCGATGGGTCGCGGAGGCCGATTGCGATCCGGGGATGGCGAAGGCGAGCGCCGCCGCGGCCGTGACCAACCCGGCAATTTTTACCAGGACTCCCGTCGTACTTTGAAGTTTCATGACTACCTCCTCTCGATAGAATAGAGAGGTGAGAGCTCGAAACGTGACAAGGGTCTCATCTCAGCGGTCACGACAGAACCGGGCGAATCCCCTAAGGGCCAAGGTGGAGATACCCGAGGAGGTGACGCTGCTTACACCTCGGCGACTCCGCTGCGTTTGCGCCCGACGGGAGTTAGAATCTCGGCGTGCTGAGCGTCATCGGCCACTACCGCATCCTGGAAAAGCTGGGCGCGGGGGGAATGGGCGAGGTCCATCTCGGCGAGTCCGGCGGATTCCTGAGAGGTTTCTGAAACCATGCGGCAGGACAAGAACGAAGGACTCGAGGCCGAGCCCCATCGGGCCCACCCGTGGCACGGGGTCGATCCCGGCCCCGGGCTCCCCGCGGTGGTGACCGCCTACATCGAGATCGTTCCTACGGACACCGTCAAGTACGAGGTGGACAAGGTCTCCGGCATTCTGCGGATGGATCGCCCTCAGCAGTACAGCAACGTGTGTCCCAGCCTCTATGGGTTCATCCCTCGCACGCTCTGCGATGAGCGGGTCGCGGCCCTCTCCCGCGAGCGGACCGGGCGGGAGAACCTCATCGGAGACGGCGACCCGATGGACATCTGCGTGCTGACGGAAAAGACCGTGGCCCACGGAGACATCCTGGTGCCGGCGATCCCCATCGGCGGCCTGCGCATGATCGACGCGGAGGAGGCGGACGACAAGATCGTCGCCGTGCTCCAGGGAGACGCGGCGTTCGGAGCGCTGACCGATCTCTCGCAGGTTCCCGCGGCGCTGGTCACACGGCTTCAGCACTACTTCCTGACCTACAAGATGTCGCCGGATCGCGCGGACCGCATCGTTGAAATCACTGAAAGCTACGGCCGCGACGAGGCCCACGAAGCCATCCGCCGGAGCCGCGAGGACTACTCGACCCGATTCTCGTAGTTTCCGAAGTGAAGGTGGGCGATGCGATACTCCCCGCCGGCGTGGACGTAGACCATCGTCATCGGCCCGCGCTGGTTCTCCGCCGCCGGTTTCTTTCGATCTCCGAAGTACCAGATCGCCGTCACCACCAGGGTGTCGTCGAAATCGTCAGAATCCACCTGCTCGACCCAGAGCTCCCTCTCGGCTTTCTTCCCGCCCGGCACGAACCCGAACCCGCGGTGGTGCTCGCGGACGTTCTCGATGCCGCGGATCAAGCCTTCCTTCTCGGAGGAGAAGTACGTGACCCGGGAGTCCTGAAGGAACAGGCGGTTCACGCGGTCGAGGTCATAGGAAGTCCATAGGGCCACCCAGCTCGCGACGAGGCGCTCAGCCTCGGCGCTCGGGCCCGCTGAAGCGACGGGCGCTCCTGCCAATGCAACCGTCGCGAGGAACGACGCCAGAAACGAATTTCGACTCATCGGCTACTCCTCGAGGAATGCTGTCACAGCAGCGCGTCGTCGAGATCGAGCGCCACACTTCCCTTAGGGCCCTTTGGGCCCTTAGGGCTACGCTGCCTTTCCGAAGGGATCGTCGATCGACGGGCTCTGCTTCGTGAAGAGCTCGCCTCCGTTTTCAGTGACGAAGAAGCAGTCCTCGAGGCGGACGCCGAACTCGCCGTAAATATAGACGCCCGGCTCGTTGCTGAAGCACATTCCCGGAGCGAGGGGCATCTTGTTTCCAGGGACGAGGTACGTCCACTCGTGGCCGTCGAGCCCGATGCCGTGTCCCACGCGGTGGGTGAAGTGCTTGTAGCCGGGGCCGAATCCGGCGTCGACGATGACCTCGCGAGCCGCGGCGTCGACCGCTTCGCAGGGGACCCCGGGCCGTACCGCGTCGCGCGCGGCGTCCTGTGCTTTCTTCTCCAGGTCCCAGATCTGTCGCTGGCGGTCGGTCGGTTTTCCGAAGACCACGGTGCGGGTGACGTCGCTGCGGTACCCCTCGACGCTGCAGCCACCGTCCATCATCACGATGTCGCCGTCCTTGAGCTTCTGGGGCTTGCTGCTCCCGTGCGGGAAGGCGCTGAACTCTCCAAACTGCACGCCTGCGCCGCCCTCGACTCCCATCGCATTGTGGGCCGCGGCGATGATCCCGGAGACCTCGTGGTGGGTGATTCCCTCTTTGAGCGACTCGACGGCCGCGCGATAGGCCTCGACCGTGATCTCGTTCGCGCGTTTCATCAGGGCGAGCTCGGCTCTCGACTTGACGATCCTGCAGCCGACGGTAACGGGGTCGGCGCTCACCATCTCGAGCCCCGGACTCGCTTTCTGGATGCCGTCGACGAAGAAGTACCGGGTGGTCTCCTCGATGCCCATCTTCCCGGTCCGGACGCCGCGGTCGGAAAGAATCTGCGCCACCAGCCGATAGGGGCTATCGTGCTCCTCCCAGGTGCGGATGTCGTTACCGAAACGAATCAGCTCCCTGGCGCGCTCTTCCTCGAACGCCGGACAGACCCAGGCGGGATCCCCTTCCACCGGGATCACCATGGCGAACATGCGCTCGCTCCGGCCCCACCTCACGCCGGTGTAATAGAACAGGCTGGAGCCCGATTCCACGTAGGTCGCCCCGATCCCGTTCTCTTTCATCAGTCGCTGGGCCCTGGCGATGCGGCCCTTGCGCTCCTCGTCGGTCACGGGCACAACGCCGTCCAGCCGGCTCTTCAGATTCTTCACCGCATCCGGGACCGGCGTTTCCTCGGCCCCCGACTCGCGCGCGGGAAGGAGCGCGAGCGAAGCGGCGCCGGCGGCGACCTGCATGAAACCTCTGCGATCGATGCACATCGTGGGATCTCCTCGCCCGACATTATAAGGTATCCTCGAGAGGTGCGGCTCTACGCCATCAGCGATCTTCACCTCGGTCATCGCGAGAATCGCGACGCTTTGAAAGACCTGGGATCGCATCCCGAAGACTGGCTCATTCTGGGCGGTGACGTGGGAGAGTCGCTTCATCACCTGGAGATCGCTCTCGAAGCCGCGACGTCGAGATTCGCCCGCGCCCTCTGGGTGCCGGGAAACCACGAGCTCTGGACGAACGGCGATGGGCCGAGAGGAGTCGAGAAGTATCAGGCGCTGGTAGCGCTCTGCCGGAGCTACGGCGTCCTTACGCCGGAGGATCCCTACGTGGTCTGGGAGGGCGAGGGAGGGCCCGCGGTGCTCGCCCCTCTGTTCCTGCTCTACGACTACAGTTTCCGGCCGGCGCACGTGAGCCGGGAGCGGGCGATCGCCTGGGCGGCGGAATCGGGCATCGTCTGCGCCGACGAGCGCTTCCTCGATCCGCGGCCCCACGAGAACATCGAGGCCTGGTGCGCCGCGCGCTGCGACGAAGCGGAGAAGAGACTGGATCGGGAAACCGGCGCCCTGCCCGTGGTTCTCATCAATCACTACCCGTTGAGGGAAGAACTGGTGCGCCTCTGGCGTATCCCGCGATTCTCGATCTGGTGCGGCACCAAGCGCACCGAGGACTGGCACCGCCGGTTTCGCGCCAGGGTGGTGGTCTCGGGGCATCTCCACGTGCGCGCGACCGACTGGATCGACGGCGTCCGGTTCGAGGAAGTGTCTCTCGGCTACCCGCGCCACTGGGACCCGGAAGCGCGCATCGATTCCTACCTGAGGGAGATCCTCCCGGGGCCGTCAGGGTCGCCGTAAAGGGACGGTCTCGCGCAGAACGATCCGTACATCTCGGCCGCGCTTCGACTCGACGCCGGCGGCGATCGCGTGCCGGCGGCCGTAGCTCATCACCGAGAACTGCCACCTCTCGGGGTCGTCTCCGAGGCTCGGATCGAAGAGGACGCGGATTCCGCTTCCGGGGGCGTCGAGGTCGAACGAGAACGCGGAAAGTGAAATCGCGAGCCCCATCCCCCGCGCCTTGATGTAGGACTCCTTCAGTGTCCAGTACAGGAAGAACCGGTCCATCTGCTCCTCGGGCGGGAGGGCCCTCAGCGCTTTCACCTCGAAGGGGGAAAAGAATCGATCGGCGACGTTGAGGAGGTCTCCTCCGCGGGCGCGGTTCTCGACGTCGACGCCCACCTCGCGGTCGCGGCTCACGAGGCAGACGACGAGCCCCTCGGTATGAGACAGGTTGAATCTCAGGGAGCGCTCGTCGCGCGGCTCGGAAATCTGCGGTCTCCCGAACTCGTTCGCCGTGAAACGCCAGTCGTCCGGAGACACCGCGGCGTATCGGGAGAGCACCGTTCTCACCAGGGCGCGAGTCACGAGGGAAGTATGCCGGTCCTTCTCGAAGCGGTAGCGCGTCACCTTCGCCCGCTCCTCCTCGGTCAAGAGAGTGTCGTACGCGAGAATGAGCTCGGGATCGCGGATCTCGCCCGGTCGTGCGACCCAGAGGTGCGCCTCGGCCTCGAGAAGCGATTCGGCCGTCATAGCTTCCCTATCCCCTCCGGATCCAAAGATAGACCGGAATCGCGAGAGCGGTCAGTGCCACTCCAATCATCGTATCGCGTGGATTGAAGACGATGGCGCTCACGAGGAGAAGGCTCATCACCACGATGAAGACGAGGGGCACGAAGGGATAGCCCGGCGTGAGGTACTGGTCGGAGCTCGCGAGCGCGCGCTTTCGGAGTCGGAACACGGCCGCCACCATGAGGATGTTCGTGAACTGCAGAGGGACGACGATGAACGCGACGAGACGCTCGAAGGTGCCGAAAAAAAGAATGGCGACCGTCGCGAGCACGGCGCAGAACAGGATCGCGGCGGCGGGAGCGTTGGTCCGTGGGGAGACGTAGGCGAGCCCGGCGAAGAAGCGATGTCCGCTTCGCCCGCGGGTCGAAACCTCGTACTCGGCGCTCGCGGCGTATACCAGCCTCGGGATCGTCATCACCAGGCCCCCGAGGGCGCCGAAGATGGAGATCAAGATGAGCCCCGAGACCACCTGGCCGCCCACAGCGCCGAAGGTCGCGACCGCGAGCCTCGTGCCCACCGATGCTCCCTCTTCCCGCATCTGGTCGAGAGGCATCACTCTGAGGAACGCGTCGTTCATCACGAGATAGAGGAATGTGATCCCGAGAACGCCGAGAGTGAGTCCCCGCGGGAGAGTCCGGTTCGGCTCCGAGACCTCGCCCGCCACGTGGGAGACGTCGATCCATCCGTCGTAGGTGAAGAGCACTGCCGCGACGCCGAGACCGACGAAGCGCAGGAACGAGAGCGCGCCACCCTCGGTCGAGGGCAGACCCATGGCCGAAGGCGCCACCCGCTCCGCGAGGACGTAGCTTCCGAAGACAAGAGCCAGGAGCCCCGCAACCTTGATCGCGGTGAGCGCGACCTGCGTTCGGCCGCCCCAGCGGACTCCCATCAGGTTGATGCCCGCGAAGAGGGCGACGGCGCCGATTCCCAGCAACTGCGGCGAGCCTCTGCACAGAAAGCCGCTGAGGAGCTCCCCGAACACGATGGCAATCGAGGCGATGGAGCCCGGAGCGCTCACGCAGCTCTCCATCCAGGCCTTGACGAACCCCCATCCCGGACCGAACCCCTCGCCGATGATGTGGTAGCTCGCGCCTGCTTTCGGGAGGAGGGAGGCCAGCTCTCCCAACGTCAAAGCACCGCAGAGGACGATGAGGCCGCAGAGCGCCCAGATGAAGTAGACCTGCCAATTGGCGTCGGCCACCGCGGCGAGTGTGCCCGGGGTGAAGAAGATGCCCGAGCCGAGCATGTCGCCCATGACCACCGCCATCACGGCCGCGAGGCCGAGCTGGCGTCTCAAGGCCGAGCTTTCGACTGGGACCACTTCGGGGCGGGATTCTATCCGAAAGCACGAGGTGGGGGGTGATCCCCACGACAGGTCAAAGGATGCGCTTGCGCCGGACACGGGATGTCACGAAAAGACCGTCGCAACTCCATCAGAAAGCCGGAATTAGTGTCTAAACTCGTGGTATGGACATTGCAGCCCCCGAGCCCTGATGAAAGAAGACCGAATGGCGGAAACGGTGTGGCGGCGCGCCGCCTCGAGGCTCCGCTTCCGGCTGAACCTCGGTCTCTGGCTCGAGAGGACGCTCGCTCTCTGGATGGGAACGAGCCTCGTCTTCTCGATTCTCGCCATCTGGCAGCGCGAGCGGGGAGGAGAGCTCGAAATCCTCGGCATCCTTTGCGCGCTGCTGCTCGTTCTCTCGGGACTGTTCACGCTCCGTCGCGCCCGGGCGTCGTTTTTCACCCTGGACGAGGCACTCGACCTCCTCGACGACCGCCTCGGCCTCCGGAACCGTCTGCGCTCGGCCGAGGCGGGAGTCGGCGATTGGCCCGAGCCTCCCGCGGTCCTCCCCAGGGCGGTGCGCTTCCGCGGAGATCGGGCCATCGCCCCGGTCGCGCTCTCCCTTCTGATCGTCGCCCTCGCGGTTCTCGTTCCCGTTCGGGTCGAGACCCCGCAACCGACGCTTCCGATTGCGGGGCCGGCGAGCTGGGAGGAGATCGAGCGGGCGCTCGACGCGGTTCGGCGGGAGTCGGTGGTGAAAGAAGAAGCCATCGAGGAGATGGAAGCGAGGCTCGACGAGCTCAGGACGAAGCCGAGAGAAGAGTGGTTCGATCACGGAACTCTCGAGGCGAGCGACTCGCTGAAGGAGGAGCTCGCTTCCGAGATGCGCGCGCTCACCCGGGCGCTCGGTGAGGTGTCGGCAACGCTCGAGGAGCTGCGGAGCATGGATGAAGGCGCGCCAGCGGAAGCTCGAAGGCTCAGAGAACGGCGACTGGGAGAGGCGCTCGAGGCCCTCGACCTCTCTGGTCTTCCCTTCGAGCGCGAGGCGACGCGCGAGCTCCAAACCCACGCGCGAAACTCCAAGGTCCGGCGGGCCACGAAGGAAGAAATCGAAAAATGGAAGCAAATGAAGGAGCGGCTCTATCACGGACTTCCCGGAGGCGCTGAAGAGGTCGTCG
>DAISKN010000019.1:0-21830 GCA_036820975.1 Acidobacteriota bacterium
ATCGCCGTCGTCCATGCGGAAGGGGCGGTCGTTACCGACGCCGACGGGAACCGGTTCCTCGACTTCGCCGCGGGGATCGCCGTCTGCTCCACGGGGCATTGCCATCCGCGGGTGGTCGCCGCCATTCGCGAGCAGGCGGGAAAGCTCCTCCACATGTGCCCGACGGACTTCTATACCCGTCCGGTGGCCGAGCTCGCGGAGAGGCTCGCCCTGGTGGCGCCCGTCCGGAGCGGCGGGGGAAGCCCCCGCGTCTTCTTCACCAACTCCGGTGCTGAGGCGGTGGAATCCGCGATCAAGCTCGCGCGCCTCCGCACCAAGCGGCAGAAGATCGTCGCCTTCTTCGGCGCCTTTCACGGAAGGACGATGGGCGCCGTTTCCCTCACTGCGAGCAAGGCGGTGCAGAGGAAGGGCTACGGTCCCATGCTCCCCGAGGTCCACCACACGTACTACGCGCAGTGCTATCGATGTCCGGTCGGCCTCGCGCCCGAGACCTGCGACGTCGAGTGCCTCGACCACCTCGAAAAAACGCTCTTCAAGAGCATCGCCCCACCGGAAGAGATCGCCGCGATCATCGTGGAGCCGGTCCAGGGGGAGGGAGGCTACTTCGTCCCCAAGAAGGAATTCCTCACGAAGCTTCGGGCCCTCGCCGACGAGCACGGGATCCTCCTCATCGCCGACGAGGTCCAGGCGGGGATGGGACGCACGGGGAAGCTCTTCGCCTCCGAGCACTTCGATCTCAAGCCCGACATCATCGTCCTCGCGAAGGGGATCGCCTCGGGCATGCCCCTCGCGGCGATCGTCGCCGGAGACAAGCTCCTTCAATGGAACTCCGGAGGGCACGGAAGCACTTACGGCGGAAACGCAGTCTCCTGCGCCGCCGCGCTCGCCACTCTGGATCTTCTTCAAGAAGGGCTCACCGCGAACGCCGCGAAGGTGGGCGCGCACCTTCTCGGACGGCTCCAGGAGCTGAAGGCGAAGCACCAGGTCGTAGGCGACGCGCGGGGGCTCGGTCTCATGCTGGCCATCGACCTCGTGAAGGACCGCGAGACCCGCGCTCCGGCGAAGGATCTCGTGGACCCGATCCTCAAGGCCGCGTTCGAGCGGGGCCTGCTTCTGCTCGGCTGCGGCGAGAGCTCGATACGCCTCGCCCCTCCGCTCATCGTCACCGAGGAGGAAGCGGACGTGGCCGTACGCATCCTCGACGAGACGCTCCAATCTGTACGGGCGGTATGAGCTCTTCGAAAGTCACGAAGATGCGCGACGCCGTCGCGCGTCTGGTGGATGACGGCGACTCGGTCCTCGCCGAAGGCTTCACTCACCTCATCCCCTTCGCCGCCGGGCACGAGATCATCCGGCAGAGGAAGAAGGACCTGACGCTGTGCCGGCTGACCCCCGACCTGATCTACGACCAGATGGTGGCCGCGGGAGTGGCGAAGAAGCTCGTCTTCAGCTGGACCGGAAATCCCGGGGTAGGGTCTCTTCATGGTATTCGTAGGGCCGTCGAGAAGGGCATCCCTCACGAGCTCGAGATCGAGGAGTACTCCCATTTTGGCCTCGCGACCCGAATCAAGGCGGGAGCTTCCGGTCTTCCCTTCCTTCCGCTCCGCACGTATCACGGAACGGATCTCCCGAAGGTGAACCCGAGAATCCAGCCCATCCAGTGTCCTTTCACCGGCGAGGCGCTCTACGCCGTTCCCGCCCTGAACCCCGACGTCGCCATCCTCCACGCCCAGCGCGCCGACGCCTCCGGAAACACCCAGGTCTGGGGGCTGACCGGAGTCCAGAAGGAGGCCGCGTTCGCCGCCAAGAAGGTCATCGTGGTCGTGGAGGAGATCGTGGACGAAGACGCGATCCGCGCCGATCCCAACCGGACGATGGTCCCGGGGGTCATCGTGGACGCGGTGGTCGAGGAGCCCTACGGGGCCCATCCCAGCTTCGTCCAGGGCTACTACGATCGCGACAACGACTTCTACGTCGAGTGGGAGGGCATCGGGAAGACCGAGGAGGGGATGAAGGCGTACCTCGACGAGTGGGTCTACGGACTCGAGGGCCGGAAGGACTACGTCGAGAAACTGGGGAGATCGGTCAGAGAACGCCTCGCTCCCGAGCCCTTCCTCTCCCCCGCGGTGAACTATGGCCTCTACCGCTGAGCCCACGCGCTCGGAGCTCATGGCGTACGCCGCCGCGCGGGAGATCGCGGACGGCGACGTGATCTTCGTCGGGGTCGGTCTTCCCAACCTCGCGGTGAACCTGGCGCTCCGGCTCCACGCCCCGAAGGCGCAGCTGGTGTACGAGGCGGGCGTCTACGGCGCCCGCCCCTCGCGGCTTCCGCTCTCGATCGGCGACCCCTGCCTCGTGACCGGGGCGCTCCAGGTCATGCCGATGAACGAGTGCTTCCTCTATTTCCTCCAGGGCGGCCGCATCGACGTCGGATTTCTCGGCGCCGCCCAGATCGATCGTTTCGGAAACCTCAACACCACCATCGTCGGCTCCGACTATCACCACCCGAAGGTCCGGCTTCCGGGCTCGGGGGGGGCGGCCGAGATCTCCTGGCTCGCGAAGAAGACGGTGATTCTCCTTCCCCAGAAGCGCAACAAGTTTCCCGAGAAGCTCGATTTCCGGACGAGCGTCGGCCACCTGGACGGCGGCCGCTCGCGGGAAGAGCTTGGGGCCCCGGGAAAAGGGCCGGAGCGGGTCATCACCAATCTCGGCGTCTACGGCTTCGACCCGGAGAGCCGCGAGATGGTTCTCGAGGCGGTTCATCCGGGCGTCAGCGTCGACGAGGTGCGCTCGGAAGTGAGCTGGCCCCTTCGGGTGAAGGAGCCCCTTTCGACGACCACCCTCCCCGACGCGAACGTTCTCTCGCTCCTCCGCGAGGAGCTCGATCCGAAAGGGATTTATCTCGGATGAAAGACGAGCCGAACCTCCGCATCCCCGGACCCACTCCCATGCCTCCGGAAGTGAGAGAGGCCCTCTCGCGCCAGATGTCGAACTACCGCGGCCAGGAGATGAAAGTCCTGGTTTCCGGCCTCTACGAAAAACTCTCCCGGTATCTCGACACCGCGCACGAGATCTTCCTTCTCACCGCGAGCGGGACGGGAGGGCTCGAAGCCGCGGTCGCGAACCTCCTGAGTCCGGGAGACCGCGTTCTCGGAGTCTCAGCGGGGGTCTTCGGGGAGAGGTTCTGCGCGATTGCTTCCGAGCTTGGAGCGGACCTGAATCGGCTTTCCGTCGAGTGGGGAAAGTCGCCCGACCCTGACGAGCTGCGTGAAGCGATCCGGCGGGAGAAGAATCTGAAAGCGGTCCTGCTCACCCAGAACGAGACGTCGACCGGGGTCGCGCTTCCGATCGAAGACCTCGCCAAGGTGGTGAAGGACGAGACGGACGCTCTTCTGGTCGTCGACGCCATCTCGAGCCTCGGCGCCATGCCGCTGCCCATGGATCGGCTGGGGGTGGACCTCGTGATCACGGGCTCCCAGAAAGCCTGGGGAGTTCCTCCGGGGATGTCGATGTTGTTCTTCGGCCCTCGCGCGCTCGAAGCGATGGAGCGGTCGAAGACTCCCCGGTTCTACTTCGATCTCCGCCGTTATCGAAAGGCCAAGGACAAAGGAAACTTTCCCTTCACCCCTTCCATCTCGATTCTCTACGCCCTCGACGTCGCTCTCGACCTTCTTCTGAAGGAAGGGGCTTCGAACGTGCACGCGCGCCACCAGAGGGTCGCCGGGGTCGTGCGGAATGAAACCAAGGCGCTCGGACTCGAGCTCTTCGCCGAGGAGCGCTTCTGTTCCCCCACCGTCACCGCGATTCGGCTCCCCCCCGGAGTCGACGAGCCGGCGCTCATGGAACGGCTCCGCACGAAACACCGAACCGTCCTCGCCCGCGGCCAGGAGCGGCTCATGGGGCAGATCGTTCGCGTCGGACACCTCGGCTTCGTCGAGGAGCCCGAGATGCGGAGGGCCGTCGCCGCCCTGGGAGCCGCGCTCGAGGAAGCCCGCTAGGGATCCAGCAGATACTCGAGGAGCCATCCCCGGCGGGCGCGAGTCACGACGTCGCCGCTCACGATCAAAGCGACCGCCCGGATCGTCTCCGGGTCATCGAACCGATCGAACACCGCGTCGAAGGTAGAGTGTCGAAATTGGCGGTGTCGCCACGTTCTGCGTATGCTTCCGGGCCGCTATGTCGTACGAACGCGGTCACCGCTAGATGAGCCTCTCGGGACTGTCCGCCGAGTGGAGGCCCATGCTCCGCCTGGCCATCCCCGTCGTCATCGCGGAGCTCGGCTGGACGGCGATGGCGACGGTCGACACCATCATGGTCGGCCGCCTGAGCGCGGAGGCCATCGGCGCCGTCGCTCTCGGCTCGGCGATCTTTCTCGGAGTCACCATCTTCGGCATGGGGCTTCTCCTCGGCCTCGATACCGTGATCTCCCAGGCCTACGGCGCGGGAAAGCTCCACGACTGCCATCGCTCCCTCATCCACGGGATCTATCTCGCCCTCTTCCTCACGACGCCTCTGACTCTGGTCCTTCATGGCATCGTGAGGCTCCTCCCGGGTTTCGGGATCGAGCCCAAGGTGCTCGAGCTCACCCTTCCCTACATGAGACCGGTCATCTGGAGCCTCCTCCCGCTTCTTCTATACGCCGCCTCGCGCCGCTATCTCCAGGCTACGGGGCACGAGCGCGTCGTGATGACGGCGCTCCTCTCCGCCAACGTCCTGAACGCGATCGTGAACTGGACGCTCATCTTCGGAAGGTTCGGACTTCCACGGTTGGGTGTCGAGGGCGCCGCCTGGGCGACGTTTCTCTCCCGCGCGTTCATGGCGGGATTCCTCCTCGTCGCCGTCGTCTACTACGATCGACGGGGGCCGAGGGCGCTCTTTCCGCTGCCGCTCGGAATCGAATGGGCGAGGGTCAAGAGGCTCCTGGATCTCGGAATCCCCGCGGCCCTGCAGATCACGCTCGAGGTCGCGCTCTTCAGCGTTGCCACCGCGCTCGCGGCGCGCCTCGACGCCGCGTCCCTCGCGGCCCACCAGATCGCGATCACCGTGGCCTCCACCACGTTCATGGTTCCCTACGGAGTTGCCTCTGCGGCGGCGGTGCGCGTGGGGCAAGCGGTCGGCCGGCGAGACCCTGACGGAGTCGTCCGAGCTGGTTGGATGGCGATCGTTCTCGGCGTGGGATTCATGGGGACCGCGGCCCTCGCGCTCTGGCTGGTTCCCGGTCCCATCATCTCGTTCTTCACGACCGACGCATCGGTCCTGGCCGTGGGTGTGTCGCTGCTCTCCGTGGCCGCCCTCTTCCAGCTCTTCGACGGCCTGCAGGTGGTCACCATTGGAGTCCTTAGAGGGCTCGGCGACACGCGCACCCCGATGGTCGCCGCGCTCATCGGCTACTGGGTGCTCGGGCTCCCCGCGGGCTGGGCTCTCGCGTTCCCGCTCGGGTACGGCGTCCGCGGCCTGTGGTTCGGGATGCTGGTGGGGCTCTTCGCCGTCGGGGTCTCGCTTCTCGGGGTCTGGCTCAGGCGCCTCCGCACCAGGACTATTTGAGATCGCTGGACACGAGATGCGTCCCAGGTCTAGCATCACAGCATCATGTCCAGAACGACTCTTGATATCGACACTTCTCTTCTGGAGGAGCTCAAGCGGATGCGGAAGCAAGAGAAGAAGTCTCTGGGCGATCTCGTGTCGGACCTTCTTACCGAAGCGCTCGCGCACCGCTCCCGGCGCCGAGCAGCGCCGCAGGAGTTCTCCTGGATTAGTCGTCCGATGGGTGCGCGAGTCGATATCTCGCGCAAAGACGCGCTCTATGCCGCCCTCGATGAGCGCGCCGAATAACTCGCGGTGAGCTACTCCATTCCCGACGTTCGCAATCCGCTTTCATAGGCGCGACCGCTCATCGCGTCCCCGAGTAGCCGTCCGCCTCGCGCTCGTGGAGACGGCGGTCGTGCTCGGGCCAGCCGGCGAGAAGCGCGGGAGCTCCTGACGCCAGCACCAGCCAATTGAAGCGGAGCGGGCCGTAGTGCCAGTCGCGGACGGCGGAGCCGCGCTCCGCTTGCAGGCTGTGCACGAGCTCGTGGCCCCAGATGCGCTTTTCGTCGAGACGCTCGGCATCGAGCCAGAGGACGCCGGGGACGTAGTAGCCGAGGAGCCCCGGCGGAGGGCCCTGGTTCTGGAACACCAGGCTTCCGGAGAGAAGCGTTCGCCTCGCGTCGAACTTGTAGGGATCGCCGGCCGCGATGTAGTACGCCGAGAAGGCGGCGTTGATCGCGTCGATCTCGACCTTCGCCTTTCCGTTCCACTCGAAGTGCACAAACGAGTGCGTGATCTCCCAGTGGGTGAAGAGCGATCGATCGAAGACGGGAAGCCCGTCGACGGAGCGCCTGGTGGTGAGCGATCCCTTCTGGGCCAGGGCTTTGCCCGCGAGCGCCCACTCCGGGTTCCCGCCAGCGATGCAGTATCCCGCGTGAGAAAGGCCTCCGGCGAGAGCGCCGGACTTGAAAGCCTCGCGGATCGCTTTTCCGGGAGGCTCATGGTTAATCAGCTTCGCGACGAAGCTCACCGCAGTGTGAAACGCGACCTGGCCCGCGATGAGCTTGGGATCGTTCCACTGGGCCTCGGCCGCGGCGGCCGGCGCGAAGAGCGAAGCGACGAGCGCGGCAACCCCGAATCGTTTCCCCATCGGCGTGCCCCCCCTGTGGTCGTGGTCAGTAGCAAGTTCGCTGCCAATGGTCGCGAGTCGGACGCCGAGGCAGAACACGCACCCCGCGTGGTAGTTCCGCGTACTCGGCTTTCGGAGACGTCTTTTCCCCCCATGGTGTAAAGTTCTCGCCCCCCGCAAATTCTATATGGTGAGATAAGATGTTTTTCGTGGGCGTCGTTCTCACCGGAAGGAACCTCACTCTCGAGGAGATCGAAGATGTCGCCCGGCGCCGGGCTTCGGTCTCCCTCGCGCCGGAAGCCCGGGAAAGAGTCAAAGCCTCTCGCGCCGTGGTCGACGAGATCCTGAGCGGGAATCGGGTCGTCTACGGGATCAACACCGGCTTCGGCAACTTCCGGAACGTCGTTATCGCGCGCAAGGATCTGGAAGAGCTGCAGCTCAACCTCGTGCGGAGCCATTCCGCCGGCGTCGGGAACGCGTTTCCCGAGCCCGTGGTGCGCGCCATCCTTCTACTCCGGGCGAACGCGCTCGCGTCCGGGTACTCGGGAATCGACCCCGGGACTCTCGACGCGCTTCTCGCGATGCTGAATGCCGGCGTCCACCCCGTCGTTCCCGAGAAGGGCTCGGTCGGAGCGAGTGGGGATCTCGCGCCTCTCGCGCACGTCGCCTTGACGCTCATCGGGGAAGGCGAGGCGACGTACCGGGGCGAGAGGCTTCCGGGAGGGGAGGCCCTCGCGCGCGCCGGGCTCTCGCCGGCGAAGCTCCATCCAAAGGACGGTCTCGCGCTCATCAACGGGACGCAGGTGATCTCGGCGCTCCTGGCGGACACGATCGTCGACGCGCGGCGCCTGGTGCGCTCCGCCGACGTCATCGGCGCCCTCACTCTCGACGCCCTGCTCGGGACCGACGTGGCCTTCGACCCGCGGATCCACGAGGCCCGTCCTCACCCGGGTCAGTCCGCCTCGGCACGGAACTTGAGGCGTCTTCTCGACGGGAGCGCTCTGCGCAAATCGCACGAGACCTGCGACCGCGTCCAGGACAGCTACTCGCTTCGCTGCATGCCTCAGGTGCATGGAGCCGTCCGGGACGCGCTCGACTACGCGACGAGGGTCCTCGAGATCGAGATGAACAGCGCCACCGACAATCCGATGATCTTCATCGAAGGGAAGGAAGTTCTTTCCGGAGGGAACTTCCACGGGCAGCCGGTCGCGCTCGCGTCGGACTTCCTCACTATCGCTCTCGCGGAGCTCGGCGCCATCAGCGAGCGCCGGACGGAGCGCCTGGTGAACCCGGACCTCTCGGAGCTTCCGGCGTTCCTGGTGAAGGAAGGCGGGCTCAACTCCGGCTTCATGATCCTTCAGGTCACGGCCGCGGCGCTCGCCTCGGAGAACAAGACGCTCTCTCATCCCGCGAGCGTCGACAGCATCCCGACCTCCGCCAACCAGGAGGACCACGTGAGCATGGGGGTGACCGCGGCGCGGAAGACTCGGGAGGTGGCCTCGAACCTCGCCCACATCCTGGGAATCGAGCTCCTCGCGGCGGCGCAGGCGCTCGAGTTCCGTCGTCCGCTCGCGTCGTCTCCCGCCCTCGAGGCGGTACATGCCTGCCTTCGGAAGCGAGTGGCGCCTTACGAGCGCGACCGCGTGAGCTACCCCGACCTCGCCGCCGCCCGGGAGCTCGTTGCCTCCGGAGCCCTACTCGAGGCAGTAAAGACCACGTTGGGAGACATAGCGTGATGACCGTGCAAGCGCGTACCATCCGGGCGCCGCGAGGTGCTTCTCTTTCCTGCAAGGGCTGGCCACAGGAGGCTGCCTTCCGGATGATCCAGAACAACCTCGATCCGGAGGTCGCCGAGAGACCCGAGGATCTCGTGGTCTACGGAGGCACGGGGAAGGCCGCGCGAAGCTGGCCGGACTTCGAACGGATCCTGAACGCGCTCCGGGCGCTCGAGTCCGACGAGACGCTCCTGGTGCAATCGGGTCGGCCCGTGGGGATCGCGAAGACGCACCCCGACGCGCCGCGCGTCCTCATCGCGAACTCCCTTCTCGTCCCCCACTGGGCGACGTGGGAGGAGTTCCGCAGGCTCGAGGCGCTGGGGCTCACCATGTTCGGCCAGATGACGGCGGGGAGCTGGATCTACATCGGGACCCAGGGAATCCTTCAAGGCACGTACGAGACGTTTGGCGCCTGCGCCCGCGAGCGCTTCGGCGCCTCGAATGCCTCCAATGGAAGCCTGAAAGGAAAGCTCGTAGCCACCGGCGGGCTCGGGGGAATGGGCGGCGCCCAGCCGCTCGCGGTCACCATGAACGAGGGCGTCTGCCTCGCGGCGGAGGTGGACCCGCATCGGGTCGAGAGAAGGCTCGAGACCGGCTACCTCGATCGCGCGAGCTCCGATCTCGGCGAAGCGCTTTCCTGGTGCTTCGAAGCGGCGAAAGCCGGGCGTCCTCTCTCGGTCGCGTTCCAGGGCAACGCCGCCGACATGCTTCGCGATCTCCTCGCCCGGGGCGTCGTCCCCGACGTGCTGACGGATCAGACGTCGGCCCACGACGAGCTGAACGGGTACGTTCCGAACGGAATGACCTACGACGAGGCGCTCGCGCTCCGGAAGAAGAATCCCGAGCGCTACATCCAGGAGTCGAAGCGCACGATGGCCGAGCACGTGCGCTCGATGCTGGAGCTTCAGAAGAAAGGCGCGGCAACTTTCGACTACGGCAACAACATCCGGGGACAGGCGCTCTCGGTCGGGGTCGACGACGCCCTCGACATCGTGGGATTCGTTCCCGCGTACATCCGACCGCTTTTTTGCGAGGGGTCGGGTCCCTTCCGCTGGGTCGCGCTTTCGGGGGATCCGGAGGACATCCGCCGCACCGACCGCGCCGTCCTCGAGACGTTCCCGGGAAACGATCATCTCGCGCGATGGATCCGGCTCGCCGGGGAGAAAGTCCACTTCCAGGGTCTTCCCGCGCGCATCTGCTGGCTAGGCTACGGCGAGCGCGCGAAAATGGGCCTCGTCTTCAACGACCTCGTTGCCCGGGGCGAGGTCAAGGCGCCGATCGTCATCGGCCGCGATCACCTCGACTGCGGCTCGGTGGCATCTCCCTACCGCGAGACCGAGGCGATGAAGGACGGCTCCGACGCCATCGCCGACTGGCCCATCCTGAACGCTCTCCTCAATACCGCCTGCGGCGCCACCTGGGTGAGTGTCCACCACGGCGGAGGCGTCGGCATCGGGTACTCGCTCCACGCGGGCCAGGTGATCGTGGCCGACGGGACGAAGGAGGCCGCTCGAAGGCTCGAGCGGGTTCTGACCGCCGATCCCGCGATGGGAGTCTTTCGCCACGTCGACGCGGGCTACGAGCGGGCGATCGACGTGTCCCGCGAGCGGGGCGTACGCATCCCCTGAGCCCATGCTCGTCGTCGAGAACGTAGGAGAGCTGTTCCTCGGCGACGGGCGCTCGATCCGGAGCGCGCACCTTCGCATCGAGAACGGTCGAATCTTCGATTACGGCGACTACGGCGGCGAGGGCGAGGAGTTCCTCGACGCTCGAGGGGGCGCGGTCATCCCGGGCCTCATCGACTCCCATACCCACCTTGTCTTCGCCGGAAGTCGGTGCGACGAGTTCGTGATGCGGGCGAAGGGGATGAGCTACCTCGAGATCGCGCGCGCGGGCGGCGGGATCGTCCGTACCGTCGAGGCCGTCCGGAAGGCGAGCCTCGACGAGCTCGTGGAGCTCGCGCTTCCGCGGCTCGCGCGGATGTTGAGCTACGGGGTCACCACCGTCGAGGTCAAGAGCGGCTACGGCCTCACCGTCGAGGACGAGATCAAGATGCTGCTCGCGGCGCGAAAGCTCCGGGAGCTCCAGCCGATAGAGATCGTCTCCACGTACCTCGGCGCCCACGCCGTCCCTCCCGAGTACGGCGACCGGCGCGGGGCCTACGTCGACCTCGTGGTGAGCGACGAGCTCATGGGCCGGGTCGCCGACGAGGGCCTCGCCGAGCTCGTGGACGTCTTCTGCGAGGAGTCCGCGTTCACCGTGGAGGAGTCGCGGCGGATTCTGGAAGCGGGACAGAAGCGGGGTCTGGGAGCGAAGATCCACGCGGATCAGATCACGCAGATGGGTGCTTCGCGCCTCGCGGCGGAGGTCGGCTGCGTCAGCGCCGACCATCTCGAGCGGATCGACGAGGGCGGCATCGCGGCGTTGAGGGAAGCGGGCGTCATCGCCGGGCTCCTCCCCGGATGCTCCTTCTACCTCGGCGTGCCGCAGGCTCCGGCTCGGCGACTCCTCGACTCCGGAGTTCCCGTCGCCTTCGCGACGAACTACAACCCGGGCTCCTCCATGGTGGAATCTCTTCCGCTGGCGCTTTCGATCGCCTGCACCCAGATGAAGGTGACGCCGTCGGAGGCGCTCGTGGGAGCTACGGCGACGGCGGCGCGGGCCTTACGGCGCGGCGACCGCCTCGGCCGCATCGAGAAAGGGATGGACGCCGACCTCGCGTTCCTCGACGTTCCGAGCGTCGACCAGGGGCTCTCGGAAATGGGGCGCGGCTCGGTGCGAACGGTCCTCAAGCGAGGGCGGGTGGTTCATGAAAGTCCTCGAAGCTGACCTGACCTGGCGTGGCGGCCGGTTCGAGAGCGGCGTCCAGGTCGAGCTTCTCGACGACGGAACCATCGGTCGGGTGGGGCCGGGTCTCGCGAAAGACGTCGAGAGACTCCGGGGCGAGGCCCTCCTTCCCGGATTCGTGAACGCGCACTCCCATTCGTTTCAGCGAGGGCTTCGAGGAAAAGCGGAGTCGTTCGGCTCTTTCTGGAGCTGGCGAGAGGAGATGTACCGGCTCGCTCAGGCGCTCGACGTGGAGCGCTTTCAGCGGCTGGCTACTCTTGCCTTTCGCGAGATGCTCGCCTCGGGAATCACCACCGTCGGGGAGTTTCACTACCTCCATCACCTCGAAGGGAGCCGCGGGTACGAGCTCGACCAGGCGGTGGTCGAGGCTGCGCGGGAGGCGGGAATCCGTCTCGTTCTCCTCGACGTCTGCTACATGACGGGCGACGTGGGAAAGCCGCTTCAGGGTGCTCAGCGTCGTTTCGAGTCGCGATCCGTCGACGAGTTCCTCGACAGCGCGGAGCGCATCGGGGCTCGGGGCCTCGTCGCCCACAGCCTCCGCGCCGTTCCCATCGAAGCCATCGTGAGAATCCACGAGGAAGCCCGGCGCCGCGACCTCGTGTTTCACATGCACGTCGAGGAACAGCCGAAGGAGATCGAGGCTTCTCTCGCTCACTACGGAAAGAGACCCCTCGCGCTCCTTCTCGATCGTCTCGAGATCGGGCCAGAGACCACGGCGGTTCACTGCACTCACTCGAGCGAGGAGGACCTCGGGCGGCTCCTCGAGACCGGTGCGAATGTCTGCGTGACCCCTCTCACCGAGGCCAACCTCGCCGACGGTCTCCCGCCTTCGCTTCTCGCGAGGCCCGGAGCCCAGGTCTCGCTGGGAAGCGACTCCAACCTTCGGGTCGATTTCACCGAAGAGATGCGGCTTCTCGAGTACGGGCAGCGCCTGCGCGCCGAAAAGCGCGGAATCTTCGTCGACGGGACGGGCTCGGTGGCGCCGAGGCTCTTCGACGTTGCGACCCGCGGGGGTGCCCGCTCTCTCGGTCTTCGAGCGGGGGACATCGAGACCGGCTTCCTTTCGGATTTTCTGACCTTGAATCTCCGCCATCCCGCTCTCCAGGAAATTTCTCCCGAGGACCTGATGACCGGCTGGGTCCTCGGCTCGGGAGCGCAGGCGATCCAGCGCGTCGCGGTCTCCGGCCGCTGGATTCTCTAAAGAAACTCAAACCTTTGGATCCCGATACGGTTTCATGAACCTGCATCGTGTCCCAAGGCGGAGCCGGGGAGCGGCGCGGTAAGAACGCAAATCGTTTAGAACCCTCCGCTTATACCGGTTTCTTCCTCGAAAACCACCATGGCGCTCGAGTGGCATCTCTCTTGCTCGGCGGATGACGTTGGCGGGGAGCGGTGTTGACAGCAGTGGACTCGGGACATAGCATTCGCCCCCGTCGAGCCTCTGTGCCTCGCTGGGGGTTTCTCACGAGCTCATCGCTCCCGTCCGAGGCGTCTAAGCTCTGCCAGTAATGAAGGAGGGTTGCTAAATGCCTTATAGATGGAAGGTCGTGTTCGGCCTCCTCACCGCCGTGGCTCTCTCGGCTCCGGTTTTCGCCCAGAGAACGACGGGCGGCATCACGGGAACGGTGAAGGACGGAACGGGAGCGGTTCTCCCAGGAGTGACGGTGGGCCTGACGGGCGAGTACGTCATGGGCACCCAGACGTCGGTTACCAACGAGAACGGCGTCTACCGGTTCCTGAACCTCTCGCCGGGGACCTACAACCTGGCCTTCACCATCGCGGGGTTCGCCGACTTCAACCGGAACGGGCTCGTCGTATCTCTAGGCATGACCACCGAAGAGAACGTGACGATGCAGTTGAGCAGCGTGTCCGAGTCGGTGACGGTGACGGGCGCCTCGCCGGTGGTGGACACAATCGCGAGCGACGTGGGTACGAACTATGGCAAGGAGTGGGTCGACAACGCCCCCGTCACCCGGAACAGCTTCCACGACTTCATCGCCTCCGCCCCCGGCGTGGTCGCGCCCACGAGGGACAGCAGCCGGGGCAACGCCATGGTCTACGGCTCCGCTGTCGATGACAACTCCTACCAGCTCGACGGCACGGACGTCACCGATGCCTTCTTCGGCCAGTCTCTCGCGACCCCGAACACGGATGCCATCGAGGAGATCGAGATCCTGTCTCTCGGCGCTCCCGCGGAGTACGGGAGCGTCCAGGGCGCGGTCTTCAACGTCGTCACCAAGCAGGGGAGCAACACGTTCCACGGCGACGCGAACTTCTACTATCAGTCCGACGCCTTGACCGGCCGCAATACTACCGAGGAGGACGACGACGGGTATCCGTTCTTCCGCGACAACTCGCCCGAGTTCACCGGCCAGATCGGAGGGCCGATCGCCAAGGACAAAGTCTGGTTCTTCGGATCGTACCAGTATCAGAAGGATTCGAGCTCGCCCGTGGCCGTCGACCCGACGTTCGGCACGACGGACGACATACGGAAGCGTTTCCTCGGAAAGGTCAACGTGCAGCTCAACCCCGAGCATCGGCTCACGGGGACGTTTCACGTCGATCGCATCACCGACGACTACACGACCGATCCCGATACCGCACCGAGCGCGTACGTCTCCAAGAAGAACAATACCCCTACGCCGGGTCTGGGCTATACCGGCCTTTTCGGCACCAACACCGTCGTGGACGCGCGCTACTCCGGGTTCTACGGAGACGTGGATCTGGGCCCGGCGGATTCCCAGTACCCGCGCACGGCGACGCGGTTCTACAACCTCGATACCGGCAAGATCACCGGAGGACACTACTACTTCTACGTCCTCGACGTCAGCAAGACCACGGCGAACGTGAAGGCCTCCCATTTCGCCGACAACTTCCTGGGTGGAAGCCACGATTTCAAGTTTGGAGTCCAGTTCGGGCACGCGGCTTCGGGAGGGGTCTACGGCCTGAACGATTTTGTCTTCTATACGGGCAACGGAGCGGATCGCTACGGCTATGGATACGAGTATCAGCCCTTCAGCTACGGCGGCAACACGCGCTCCTTCGGAGTCTTCGTCGACGATACCTTCCAGGTCAACGACCGCCTCACTCTGAACATGGGAGTTCGGTTCGACAACAGCAACGCCTACAGCCCCGAGCAGCCCGAGCTCAACGAGGACTTGAGCGAAACCGGGGTGACCTTTCCGTCCCAGGATCATTTCACCTGGAACACCGTTTCCCCGCGCCTCGGGTTCAACGTCAAGCTCACCGGGGACGGTAGGACGGTATTCAAGGGCCACTGGGGCCGCTACCACCGCACCGTCACCACCGGCGATTTTTCCAACGTCGTGGGGCCCTCGATCCCACCCATTCTCTACGGCACGGAGTTCAATTTCGGGACCGACGAGTTCGGGAACCTGGAGCTGCTGCGCGATCCCTCGGAGAACCTCAGCATCGACAGCGACATCAAGAGTCCCTACACCGACCAGTTCATCCTGAGCGTCGATCGAGAGCTCGCGACGGACCTCGGTCTCTCGCTCATTTACGTCAACAAGAGGGGGCGGGACTTCGCTGCCTGGCGGGATGTGACGGGAGTCTACCAGCAGGTTCCTTACGTGGATAGCGTGGGCGCCGACGCGACGGGACAAACCATCACCGTCTTCCGGCTCGTGAGCGACGTCGCGGATCGCGAGTTCGAGATGACGAATAGCGATCAGATGTATACCGACGTCAACGCCTTCACCGTCCAGGTCAACAAGAGGATGTCCTCGAACTGGCAGCTCACCTCGGCCCTGACGTACATGAAATCCGAGGGGCGAGGATCGCTTTCGAATAGCGACGCCATCACCCAGCGGAGCGGGCTTCAGTTCAATTCGTTCGGGCAGAACCCCAACAACTTCGTCAATACCGACGGGCTTCTCCCGGGAGATCGGGAGTGGACATTCAAGAACCAGTTCGTGTACCAGCTCCCGTTCGATTTTCTCGTCGGTCTCAACTATCAGTACATCGACGGCGCTCCGATGGTGCGGCGGGTCGGAATCAACGCTGTGACGGGGATCGCGACTCAGATCCTCACTTCATCGCGATCGGACAGCTCGCGACTCCCGAGCCAGAACCTCGTCGACCTGAGAGTGCAAAAGGACTTCGTACTCGACGACCGAGGCACGCGGATCGGGCTATTCGCGGATGCCTTCAACCTGCTGAACGGCGATGCGTACGAGGACGTGCGAAGCAGCATCGCGACATCGTCGACTTACAATCTTCCCACGATCTTCATTTACCCGCGCCGCTTCATGGTGGGAGTGAAGTTCGCGTTCTAGGCTCTTCGCAGTGGCGGCGCCCCCGGGCTTGAGCCCGGGGGCGCCGCCCGAATCCTTCCTTCGGAGCGGCGTCGTAAAGCGGTCGTTGCTCCCTTCGGCGAGCCGTTCGCCCCACCGCGCACCAGCCGCGGGACGAGTCTTCCGTCCGGCGGATTCGTCCTCCATTCGGCCGGTTCCTGCTTCGCGATCAGTCGGCGAAGGGCGCCAGCTCCGAGCGACCGGGTTCCCGTTCAGTCGGGCTCGATCTCCGAGAGGTACCGCCGTGCTTCCTCGAACCGAGGCTCGAGTTCTATTACCCTCTGGAAGAACGGGCGGGCCTCCGCCGGCCGGTTCTGCCGCAAAAGAATCAGGCCGAGGTTGAAGGCGTAGCGAGGGTTTTCGCTTTCGAGCTCGACCGCCTTGCGGAACGCCGCTTCGGCGTCGACAAGGTAGCCGTTCCCTCCGAGAGTCATCCCGAGAGAGTTCCAGTACGCCGCGCGTTCGGGCTCGATCGTGGTCGCCTTTTTGAGGTTCTGAATCGACTCCTCCGTTTCTCCCAGATCGCGGAGAAGCTCGCCGTAGCGCACGAGGAGGAGGGCGTCCGTCGGGGCGAGGCTCACGGCGGTCTCGTAGGCCTTTCGCGCCTCGTCGCGCCGGCCCATCCTCCAAAGGATCGCTCCCTCCCGCTGATGGAACGAGGACTCCGCCGGAATCGCGGTCTGGGCTTCCTTCAGAGCCGCTAAAGCGTCGGCGAGGTCGCCCCGATCCGAGCGGGATTGGGCCAGACCTTCCCAGGCTTCGCGCTGGTTCGGGAGCCGTTCGATCGCCGCGGCGAAGTGAGTCTCGGCTTCGCGAAAACTCCGGAGGGCGAGGAGGCCCCGCGCCAGATTGAGGTGGATCTCGAAGCTCTCGATCTCGAGCTCCAGGAGACTTCTGTATCGCGCGACGCTCTCTTCGTACTTCTCCTCGTGCAACAGCAGAAGTCCCTCGCGGATGAGCTTGTTGGCGACGCGGAACTCGTCGATCTTGTCCTTCGGATCGGCGCCGGGGCTCGAGGATTCGATCGGAGCCCCCGAGCCCACGTAGCCGAGGGCTCCCAGCTTGTCCAGGAGGTCCTGCGGCACCGGGGAGGACTCGGAGGTGCTCACCGCGCGCTCCCGATCGAGCTCGTCTCCGAGAGCGCCTCTCATTCCTTTCACCAGCTCCGCCTGGGAATCGGCGAGGTTCCGGATCTCCATCGGATCCGCTTCCAGGTCGTACAGCTCGGGCCGGGGCGCCTGGATGTACTTCCACTTCCCGCGCCGGATCGAGCGCAGGTCGCTCCAGCCGAAGTGAAGTAGCGGGACGAGGCTCTCGGAGTAGGCGACCGGCTCGTTCCGGTACGGCTCTCCTCGCAGCGCGGAAGCGAGGCTCGTGCCCGAAGCCTCCTCGTTGCGCGGCGGTTCCAGAGCCATCGTCTCCACGAGCGTCGGAAAGAGATCGACGAGCTGGACGAGGTTCTCGATGCGGGTGCCGGGGACGACTCCCGGTCCTCGAATCAAGAGGGGCACCGCGAGCGTGGATTCATAGATGAAGAACCCGTGGAGGGTCTCGCGATGCTCGCCCAGACCCTCCCCATGATCCGAGGTCACGACGAGGAGCGTGTCCTCGCGGAGACCCATCCGCCCGAGCGCTTCGTCGAGCCGGCCCACGAGCTCGTCCGACCAGGCGACCTCGCCGTCGTAGAGTCGGTCGGCGTAGCGCGTCCGGTACGGCTCTGGAGGCTCGTAGGGGTCGTGCGGATCGTACAGATGGATCCAGGCGAAGAGTCGGGATTCCTTGTTCGACTCCAGCCAGCGGACGGCTTCCGCGATGGTCTCGTCTCCCGGTCTCTGGAGCTCGTTCAGGAACGGGACGTTCTCGGAGCTTTCGCTCGGGACGAGATCGTCGGAGTAGAGATCGAAGCCGCGCTCGAGCCCCCCGCCCCCGGCGAGCACGATCGAGGAGATGAACGCCGCGGTGCGAAAACCCGCGGACTTCGCGACCGTCGCGAGGGTCGGCACGTCGGGAACGCTTGCCGGGGAGATGTTGTCCCGGATCCCGTGCCGGGTCGGAAGCATCCCGGTGAGAAGAGACGTATGAGACGGCCGCGTGAGGGGGATGTGCGCCATCGCCCGAGTCGCCATCGCCCCCTCTCGGGCGATGCGGTCCAGGTTGGGCGTCTCGACGTCCTTCGCCCCGTAGATGCCGACGCGGTCCGCGCGGAGGGTGTCGATGGTGACCAGCACCAGGTGGCGAGGCGGCTCCGGACGGCTCCGGCAGCCCCAGAGGCCGATGATGAGCAGCGCGGCGGCGGGCGCGGTTCGTCTCACTCGAGCTAATCTCTGTCGCGAAAAGGCCCAGATCAAGTCCGACTCCGGCTCTTTCGGGAAAGTCGTATGAAAAGGCCTCGTTCCCGGCTCTCGGAGCTGAGTGACGCACCATCCCGCCGTCTCGAGTCCTCTTCGGTCTCCAGGAACGCTTGATCGTCCGTGGGGGAAGTGGGATAATCCCACCATGAGCACGACGACCTTGGACTCGAAGAAGCGACTCGTCCTGCCGAACGGGCGTCCGGGAGACGTGTTCGATATTCAGGAGCAGGCGGATGGACGGTTCTTGCTCGTCCGCCTGGAGAGGCCCAAGCCCGCGGAGCGCATGAGTAGGAAGGCATGTCTTCAGGCCATGCGGAGCGCGCCGCTTCGTCTCACAATGACGTGGGAAGAGTTGCGGAAACAGACCCGTGAGCCATGATCCTTCTCGATACGAACGTCCCGATTTACGCGTTCGATTCCGAGTCGCCCTTCTGCCGGTGGGCCAAGGACTCGATCGCTGACGCCGTTTCGGGAGCCGGCGCCGCAATCAGCGCCGTCAGCCTGGCGGAGATCTGCGTGGGAGATCAGGACCCGACGACTGTGGCCGACCGGGTGCGCCGCTGGGGAGTCGAGATCCTGGACGTGCCGGCGGCCGCGGCCGACGTCTGCGCGGCCGCTTACCGCAAGTACCGGAAACGGCGTGTCGCGCAGTCCGGCGCGAAGGCCGCGGCGATGCCGTTGCCGGACTTCTTCATCGGAGCCCACGCCGAGGTCCTGAAATGGGAGCTCGCGACGGCGGACGGAAGGCGTTTCCGCGCGTACTTCCCATCCGTCGTTCTCCGGACACCACCGGGAGAGCCGCCGGCGCCGCTCAGCTCGGATCGAAGATGACCCAGAACTTGCGGACGGTGTCGCTCTTCCACTTGTACTCGATGCCTTTCGGCACGAGGGCGACGTCGCCGGCCTCGAACTTCTGCTCGCGGCCGTTTTTCTCGATGAGGCTCACCGAGCCCTTGAGGAAAACCATAAGCTCCGCGTACTTGGTCTCCCGAAAATCGGCGGAGGTGTGGGGCTTGGTCTCCCAGACGCCGACGGACTGCTTCTCGTCCGGGGTCTCGTAGTAGGTGTGATACTTCGTCCTTCCCTCGCCCACGAGGCCCTTCCCCGCGGGTCCGTCGGGCTCGATTCGAAGGAACGTGGTCTTCGCCTTCGGCATCTCTTCCGACCGATCGAATATCACCCAGTACTTGCGCACCTTCTCCGTCTGCTTCCAGGTGAGCTCCGTGCCGCGCGGCACGAGAACCGCGTCTCCCGCACGGAACGTCTCTTCCCGGCCGTCGGCGTCCACGAGCGCAACCGACCCCTCGAGGAGGTACATGAACTCGGAGTACTTCGTCCTGCGGGGTCCGGAGGTGTAGGGGGCGGCTTCCCAGACTCCGGCCTGGACCTGGTCGTCCTGGGCCGAGGCGTAGTAGACGTGCTCGCGGGACTTTTCGTCCCCTTTCATGCCCACTCCGTCCGGGCCCGTCGGGCTGAACCGGATGACGGACATCGGGGCGTCGGCCGTCTCGCCGGCCGCGGACAGAACGCTCAGGAGAAGAAACCAACTCAGCACTTCACACCTCCGAGGAATTTCCGCCCGAGACTATCACATCGACCAGGGCGAGAAACTCCGGGGTCCGGCGCGACTCGATGGAAACCGGGCGCTTTTCCGCGGGATGATCGAAGGCGAGGGAGGCGGCGTGGAGCATGAGACGCGGAGAAGGAATGGTGCGCCCTCCCGCCGAGTGGAAATCGCGGATGTAGACCCGTTCTCCCACCAGGGGATGTCCGCTTTCCGCGAGGTGGATGCGGATCTGGTGGGTGCGTCCGGTCTCGAGCCGAACCTCGCAGAGGCTCGCGAGCGGGAACCGTTTCAGGACCCGGACGTGGCTGACGGCGAGCCTTCCGTCCTTCCGGCCGCGGGGCGCCGAGCCGCGAAGCCCGTCGCCCCGATCGCGCACCAGTCGGCTTTCGATCTTTCCGCTCTCGACCCTCCCGTGCGCGAGGCAGAGATAGACGCGCGAGACCTCTCGTCTGCGGAACTGCATCTGGAGCGTCCGCTCCGCGGCGCGGGTACGGGCGTAGATCAGGAGCCCCGACGACTCCTTGTCGAGCCGGTGGACGACGTGAAGAACCCGCGCCGCGGCGGGGACGCCGCGCCTTTTCCACTCGCCTCGAACGGCATCCATCAGCGTCTCCCGTTCTCCTCTCTCGTAGGGCACGCTGGAAACGCCCGGCGGTTTTTCCGCGACCACGAGGTGGCGATCCTCGTAGACGATGCAGGATGCGGGAGCCGCTCTCGGCGCGTGGGCCTTCTCCCGAATCCGAATCGTCTGTCCGGGCGCGACACGCGCCGCGGGATCGGAGGCGGGGGCGCCGTCGAGCGCGACCCGGCCGTCATCGACGAGCCGCCGCGCCGCCGACCAGGAGAGCTCAGGCAGACGCCGCCGCAGAACCGCGGCGAGGGTGAACCCCGCCTCGGCCGGCGCTATCTCGAACGAGTCTTCAGAACGCGTACTCGAAGCCGACGAGGGGCGTGATCTTGTCCCGGAGTCCGTTGTTGTCGAGGTTGAAGAGGAGGTTCACGTCGACGAGGAGGCTCTCCACCACGTTGAGCTTGAAGCCCACCGCGCCGCTCAGGAGGTTGTAGGACTCATTGGTGAAACTTACCGTCGGTAACGTGGTCCTCGCGGCGTCGAGGCCTACGAACGTGCTCTGGCTCAGTCGGGGAGCGTCGATCAGGTACGTGCCGAGAACGTCGAGGACGAACGTGAACCTTTGGCTCACGCCGAAGTCCGCGCCCAAGACGTAGGTCACCTGGTCAGGCAAGTCCGCCGCCTCTCCCGTCGCCGGGTTGCCGCCGAGAACGCTCGAGCCGTTCCAGAGATAGCCGACGTTGAAGTGCGGGGAGAAGGCGCGCGACGATCGGGACAGGACGAGGAACGGACGGATGCCGGGAGCGCCCACGCCGAGGAGGTTCTCCTCGTCGCCGGTGGGGACGCGGACGTCGAGGCCGAGGGCCATCGACCCCGCCAGACGACCCTTGAGTCGAAGCGTGAGGTCGCCGATGCCGCTCGCGCTCCCGAAGGCGGTGAAGGTGCGATGATCGCCGACGGAGTCGTCGAACTCGCGGAAGAAGTGGATCTCGGGGTCGACGGTGCCGAGGCGTGTCACGGTGGCGTCGGAGATGACCGTAAGGTCCGTCGAGACCACCGGGATCGCGAGCGAGAGGTCCAGCCGGTCGGTCAGACCGTAACTGATGAAAGCGGTGAACTGGTTCACCTGGGCGTCGACCGAGTTCAGGGTGGTGACCACGTCCTCGCGGCCCCCGCGAAGCTCGGCGCTGTCGTGGGTGAATACCGCGGGGATGGTGTCGATATCGAGCCCCTCGATGGTATCGAACGTGAAGTTCTGGAAGGTGAAGCCGAAAGTGAACCGGCCGCCACCGATGGTCTCGGCGCGCTCGGCGAGGATCGGACCGAAGCTCTGGCTCGTGCGCTCGAAGACGCCGAGGTCGGAGTCGAACTCGTAGGTGAACCCTGATGCCGGGGAGGGAAGAGGCACGGCCGCGAGCTGGCTGGTGAGCGCCACGCCGAACTGGGTGAACTCCGCCTGGAAGGCGCTGTTGAAGTGCGCCGAGTGCGTCTGCCCGGTGGGAAGGACGCGAAGGCTGTCCACGATGAGGCCGCTGGATCCGTAGATGTTGGTGAAGATCGTCGAGAGCTTGTCCACGGGAACCGCTACGTTGAAGGGATCCTGCGCCCGGCTCGTGGCCGCGGTCAGGAGGACGAAGACGCTCGCCAAGACTCGCTTACCCATGAATCACACCTCGCGAAATTGGTTCGTTCGGACTCGAAGAGACGACGTTACTGGCCGATCTGCACGATGACCCATCGGCTGCCCG
>DAISKN010000020.1:0-19527 GCA_036820975.1 Acidobacteriota bacterium
AGAGCGGGACGCGCTCCGGGGCTACGCTCTCCTCACGGCGAAGCCGATGCTCCTCGTGGTGAACGTGGGCGAGAGCGACGCGCGCTCGATCGATCTGAAGGAGAGACCAGGCCTCGCCGTCGCCTACGTATCCGCGCGCATCGAGGCGGAGATCGCCGAGCTTTCCCCCGAGGAGGCGAAAGCGTTCCGGGAGGAGATGGGGCTCTCCGAAGGCGCGGTCGAGCGAATCGTCCGCGCGGCCTTCGAGCTCATGGGCGTCATCACGTTCTATACCGCGGGCGACACCGAGTCGCGCGCCTGGATCGTGCCGCGCAAGACCCGGGCGGTGAAAGCCGCGGGCACCATCCACAGCGACATCGAGCGGGGGTTCATCCGCGCCGAGGTGGTGCATTACGACGTCCTGGTGAGGGAGGGCTCGTGGAACGCCTGCCGCGACAAGGGTCTTCTCCGGCTGGAAGGCAAGGACTATCCCATCGCCGAGGCGGACGTGGTCTACTTCCGGTTCAACGTGTGACGCTCCCGTCATGAAACTGCCATGAAGTTAGTGGTCCAGATCCCCTGCCTCAACGAAGCCGAGACCCTTCCCGCGACCCTCGCCGAGATCCCCCGCGCGATCGAGGGCTTCGACGAGGTCGAGATCCTGGTGATCGACGACGGCTCGACCGACGGAACGGCGGAAGTCGCGAAGCGGCACGGGGTCGAGCACGTGCAGCGCTCCTCGAGGAGCCGGGGACTCGCGGCGACGTTCAAAGCCGGCCTCGAGACCGCGCTCGCGCTCGGAGCCGACGTCATCGTCAACACCGACGGCGACAACCAGTACCCGGGGAGCGAGATCCCGAAGCTCGTCGGTCCCATCCTCCGGGGCGAGGCCGACATGGTCATCGGCGACCGAAGGGTGAGGGAGGTCGAGCACTTTTCGTTCACCAAGAAAGTGCTCCAGACGCTCGGCAGCTGGGTGGTGCGCCAGGTCTCGGGCACCAAAGTCCCCGACACCACCAGCGGATTCCGGGCGTTCTCCCGCGAGGCCGCGCGCAAGATGAACCTGGTCTCGGACTACACCTACACCCTCGAGACCATCATCCAGGCGGGGAAGAAGAGGCTCGCGATCGCGCAGGTGCCCATCGAGGCGACGCAGCAACTGGGACTACGTGAAGCGCTCCTCCGCCACGATCGTGCGCATCTACGCGATGTACGAGCCGCTCAAGATCTTCAGCTATCTGGCCCTGGCGTTCTTCGTCCCCGGCTTCTATCTCTCCGTCCGGTATCTCTACTTCCACTACAAAGGCGAAGGGGGGCACCTGCAGTCGGTGCTCCTCGCGATTCTGTTGCTGATCCTCGCCTTCGGTTCCCTGGTCTTCGGCCTCGTGGCCGACATCCTGGCTTCGGTGAGGCGCCTTCTCGAAGAGGTGCTCTACCGTCAGAGGCTCATCGAAGAGCGCCTCGACCGCCTTCGCCCTTCCGCCTCCGCCCTTCAGGCTTCAGCGGACCCGCCGAAGCCTGGCGAAGGCGGGCCGGGCTTCGGCGAGTCTCGCCGCAGCTACGCGGAGGCGGATCGGGCCGAACGAAATCGATGACGATTCACGGGCGTACCAGCGTCCTCATACCCGCCTACGAGGAAGAGTCCGCGATCGGCGCCCTGGTCGAGACCGTTCGCGCGCTGGGCAGTTGGAAAGAGATCCTCGTCGTCGACGACGGTTCGAAAGACCGGACCGCGGAGAGAGCCGAGGCCGCGGGCGCCACGGTCATCCGGCACCCGTACAACAAGGGAAACGGCGCCGCGGTGAAGACCGCCGTCCGGGCGGCGGCGGGAGAGTTCCTGCTGCTTCTCGACGCCGACGGCCAGCATCCGCCCGAAGAGATCGAAAAGCTCCTGGCGAAGCTCGCCGAATACGACCTCGTCGTCGGCGCCCGCTCGTTCAAGGATCAGGCTGGTTTCGCGCGGGCGCTGGGAAACGCCGCGCTCAACCGCTTCGCTTCGGCAGTCGCGAGCTTCCGCATCGACGATCTCACGTCCGGCTTCCGCGCCGCGCGAAGGTCGCGGTTCCGCGAGTTCCTCCACCTCTACCCGAACGGATTCAGTTATCCCGCGACCAGCACCCTCGCCTTCGTGAAGGCGGGCTACGACGTGGTCTTCGTTCCCATCGAGGGGAAGAGGCGCTCGTCCGGATCGAAGAGCAAGATGAAGCCCTGGCGCGAAGGGTTCCGCTTCCTCACGATCATTCTGCGGATGGCGACTCTCTTCAGTCCTCTCCGGGTCATCCTTCCGGTGGCGCTCACGTTCTTTCTCCTGGGAGTCGGCTACACCACCTACACCATCGTGACCGAGACCGACATCACGGATACGTCGGTGCTGCTCTTCGCCGCTTCCGCAGTGCTCTTCCTCTTCGGCCTCCTCTCCGAGCAGATCGCGGCGCTGCGTCTGGTCCATCGCGGCGACGACTGACCCGCTCGAGCGACTCGATCGCCGTCAGAGGCGCGGCGGCGGCAGATGTCCGAGAACCTTTTCCAACGAGACGCCGAGCGCCAGGAGATCGCGATCGGCGCCCTCGGGGGCGTCGAGCTCTATCGAGACGGGAAGCCCGTCTCGCGTGAGTCCCGCCGGCAGAACCAGCCCCGGAATCCCGGCGGTGCTTCCCGGCGCGATGTTCCGCGACATCGCGGTCGCGAAGCTGACCTTCTCGCCGGCGATCGAGACTTCGGAGTCCTGGCCGATCGGGAGCGCCGGAACCATGGTCGTGGGAAACAGGATCGCCGCCACTTCGTTCTCGCGGAAATACCGCCGGAGCTCTCCCTGGAGAGCGGGCCGCTCCGTGTCCCGGGCGGCACGGTACGCTTCCTCCGAGACCGAAAGCTTCGCCCCCGGAAGGGCGTAGAGCTCGAGCTCGCGCTTCACGTCGGCGCTGACGCTCTCGAGCAGTTGTTCGAAGGAAATCCCGGCGCCGTACTCCTCCAGGTATCTCGTCAGCATCGGCACTACGTCGTGGTTCTGCACCACGTCGGTAATCCTCTCGTCGAACCGGGCCAGGTTCGAGACCTCCGCCTCCACGAGCACCATTCCGGCGTCTCGAAGCTTACGAAGGGCTTCCTCGGTGATGCGGGAGACCTCCGGGTCCAGCTTGTCGAAGAAGTACTCTCGTCCGATTCCGATCCGCACTCCCGCGAGCGGAACCGACGGGAGCGGCCCCTCGTCGCCGCTTGCGACCCGATCGAACAGGACCAGATCTTCGACCGCTCTCGCATGGGGACCGATTTGATCGAAGAGCGGCGAGATCGGAACGACGCCGGTCGTCGGATAGCGGCCGGTCGTCGGACGAAAACCGTAGATGCCGCACAGAGCGGCGGGTACCCGGATCGACCCTTCCGTGTCCTCGGCGACGCCGAGGGGCGCCATGCGGGCCGCCACGGCGGCGGCGGTCCCGCCGCTGCTGCCCCCGGGGATGCGAGTCGGGTCATAGGGATTACCGACAGCGCCGAACGCGAGATTCCTGCTGGTCCACCCGAAGGAGAGCTCGTGCAGGTTCGTCTTCCCCATCACGATCCCGCCCGCTTCGACGAGCTTTCGCACCAGCGGTGCGTCTTCGCTGGGGTGGAAATTTCTCAGAGCCGGCGTTCCGCCGGTGGTGGGCAGCTCCCGGGTGTTGACGCTGTCCTTGATCGGAATCGGAAGCCCGTGGAGGGGCGGAAGCGGTGCTCCCGAGGCGCGCGTCCGGTCGGCGGCGCGCGCCGCTTCGAGAACCAGCGCCGGGTCGAGGGTGATGAAAGCGTTCAGGCTCCTTCCTGCTTCGCAGCGCGCGAGGAGGGCCGAAGCGTAGTCCTCCGCCTTCACGTCACCTCGACGCATGGCCCGTACGGCTTCCGTCGCCGTCAGCTCGATGAGCTCGCCTTCCGCCGTCGTCGGCGGAGCGGGAGGCTCGACGCGGCAAGCGCCCGCACCGATCGCGACGGTGCCGCTGCGAACGAGGAACTCACGGCGGGAGAGCTTGATCACTGAGGGCCCAACCTCACCGCCATGTTAAACCACCTCGAACGGTTTCGTCGGACAAAGTTCTTCGAGCCAAGGCGGTGTGCGAGGTCAACGGCTGGCCCAATCCGCCGCCAGCCAGCTCGAATCTCACTATGAAATAGCCGACAGCTTCCGGACACGGGACTTCGGCTTCGGTGACTAACGGAATCGGTACGGCTCTGCTTGCGTCAATCCCGGCGGCGATTGACTGTCGCCCGAATGTCCCTCGACCCGTCGATTCCGACCGAGCCCTCGATCGCGTAGATATTCTCCGCCGCCTCGAGCTCGAGCCTCTCGAAGTAGACGCGTTCGTCCCTCACTTCGAATGCGATCTCGACCGGCGCGTGCTCCGCGCCCGCGAGAGCCGGGTCGATCTCCCGGACCCAGGGAGCGTCGGGAAGCCGCCCGCGCTCGAGCGCGAACGTGCCCTTCCCTTTCACGTCCCGCGCCCGGGTTCCGAAGCCTTCCGCTTCGAACCGCAGCGTTCCTCGTCCGACCCCTTCCACCTCGAACGACGGTCCGAGGAGCGTAGCCCGGTAGCGAAACGGAAACGAGTTGAAGTCGAGAGCGAGCTCGCCCGAAAGCGCGCCGTGATCCGTCGCGAGTCCGAGGTCCTCCAGCCGGAAGCGCCCGCTCTCGGTGGTGATTCGCGCGGCGACGTCAGCGAAGCTCGAGGTATCGAGCACCATCTTCCGAATAGCGACGCTCCCCTCCGAACGCAGCGCGTGAAGTGGAGTGAGCGCGCGCCGGTCGTAGGCCAGGGTCGTGAGAGTCAACCAGAGCCCCTCGATCGAGAAGCGATCGCCGACGAGGAGATCGCCGGCCTCGATCTGAACCTCTTCGAGCGACGCCTCGACCTCGAGCCAGGGCTCGCTCGCGCCTCTGGTCTCGAGAAGCGCCGCGTTCCGGACCCGGAACGTCTCCCCCGCGCGTCGAGGGAGATCGAGCCGTATCGTCGGTCGCTCGAGCCGGATGCCCCTCAGCTCCAGTCGTCCTCTGAAGAGGCCGAGAGGCCGGTGCTCGAGGACTACCCGCGGGACGTGAACCCGATAGCTTCCCGCGACGAAGCTCGCCGATGCGCTCACCTCCTCGAGGACGAGTCCGCCGAGCAGGCGAAGCCGCGCGCGAGAGACCTCGAGGGGGATCCCGGTCGCCGACCGTGCCCGCTTTTCGACTTCGTCGGCGAGTCCGGGGGATTCGATGGGGATGACGAGCGCGACGGCCGCGAGGGCCGAGAGGGTAAGCAGCGAAGCGAGGGCGGCAAGAAGAGCTCTTCTAAAGCTCAAATATCCAGCTGTTCGACTTCCGGCGCGTGCTCTTTGATGAGGTTGAATCGCGGCTCCGGATCCTTGCCCATGAGGTCCGAGATCACCCGATCCGTCTTCAGGGCGTTGTCGATGTTGACTCGCTGGAGGCGGCGGGTCTTGGGATTGAGGGTCGTGTCCCAGAGAACCTTGGGCATCATCTCCCCGAGTCCCTTGAACCTGGTTATGTCCGCCTTCCCGTTCTTCGCGTGCTTCGCGAGGATTCTCTCCTTGTGGAGATCGTCCGCCGCCCAGTACGTCTCTTTCCCGACGTCGATCCGATAGAGGGGAGGCTGGGCGATGTACACCCGGCCGGCGCGGATGAGCTCGGGCATGTGGCGGTAGATGAACGTGAGCAGGAGCGTCGTGATGTGATGGCCGTCGGCGTCGGCATCCGCCAGAAGGATGACCCTCTGGTAGCGGAGCCGGTCGAGCTCGAAGCTCTTTCCCAGGCCGCACCCGAGCGCCTGGACGAGGTCCACGAGCTCCTTGTTCTCCATCACCTTCGCGAGCGACGCCTGCTCGGTGTTGAGGACTTTTCCGCGCAGCGGCAGGACCGCCTGTCGCTCGCGGTCCCGGCCTTGCTTCGCCGAGCCCCCGGCGGAGTCTCCTTCCACGATGAAGAGCTCCGTCTCGCTCGAGCGCGAGCTGGTGCAGTCCGAGAGCTTCCCCGGAAGCATCATGCGCCCCTTGGTCGCGGTCTTGCGCACGATCGCGGCGGACGCCGCTCGGGAGGCTTCCCTCGCCCGGGACGCGAGAATGATCCGGGCCACGATGGAGTCGGCGGTCGAACGATTCTGGTTGAGCCAGAGCTCGAGCGCCGGGCGGACGGCGGCGTCGACGACCTGCTGCAGCTCGGGATTGTTGAGGCGGTCCTTCGTCTGTCCCTGGAATTGCGGATCGGTGATGAACGTGCTGAGTACGGCGGTCAGACCCTCGCGCAGGTCCTCCGAGGAGATCGCCACTCCCTTGGGGGTGAGCTTGTGGGCGTCGATGTAGTTGCGGAGCGCCTTTCCCAGGCCCGAGCGAAAGCCGTTCTCGTGGGAGCCGCCGGAGGCGGTCGGGATCCCGTTCACGTAGCTCCGCACGTGCTCGTCCGTCGACTCCGTCCACAGCATCGCGATCTCGAGGCGGGCACCGTCTCTGGAGTCGCCCTCCCGCTTCAGGAGGAAGGGCATATCATGAGCCGGCTTCGACTTGCGCTCCTCCAGAATCTTCTTCAGGTAGGCGGTGAGGCCCTCCTGCTGCTCGAAGGCGACCTTTTCCCCCGTCGCCTCGTCGTGAAAGGAGATGCGGAGACCCTGATGCAGGTAGCTCGTGGTCTCGAGCCGCTCGCGGACGATCTCGGGCTGGAACTTCGTCTTGGGAAAAATCTTGGGGTCGGGGTGGAAGGTGATGGTGGTCCCCGAGCCGCGCCCGCGGCCGACGGTCTTGAGGTTCGTGACCGGACGGCCCTGCTTGAACTCCATCTGGTAGACGTGGCCGTCGCGCTTCACCGTCGCCAGCAGGCGCGACGAGAGGGCATTCACCACCGACGCGCCGACGCCGTGGAGGCCTCCGGCGGTCTTGTAGTTCTGCCCCTCGAACTTTCCCCCAGCGTGAAGGGTCGTGAGGATCACCTCGAGCGCCGATTTCTTGACCTTGGGGTGCTTGTCGACCGGGATTCCGCGGCCGTCGTCGCTGATGGTGATGGAGGAATGATCCTCGTGGAGCGTCACCTGGATCGAGGTGGCGTAGCCGTTCATCGCCTCGTCGACGCTGTTGTCGAGAATCTCCCAGACGAGGTGATGGAGCCCCTGGACGTTGACACCCCCGATATACATTCCCGGGCGCTCGCGGACGGGCTCCAGGCCCTGGAGAACGGTGATGTCTTTCGCCGTATAGGTACTCACGAGACCGTCTCCTCAGCTCCTTGCTGGCCTTCGAACAGCGGCGGGGCTTCCACTTCCGCCCGGACGATCCCGATGAGTGTGCCGTTCTTCAAGAGCTCGCGGCCGCGACCGGCGCGCGAGGTGATCCCGTAGCTCGAGGCGTTGACCTTCTTCTGGGCGTCGCGATTCGTCGTCACCGTCAGCTCCGCGTCGTTCTTTCCGGCGGCAACGAACCCGAGAACCCGGTCACCCTTCGCGAGCTTGATGAGAATCGTCCCCCGGCCCACCCCTTCGAGGTAGTTTATCTCCTCGACCTTGCAGAGGAGCACGCGGGCCTTCTCCGTAGCCGCGATGACGATCTCCTCCCCCTTCACGGGCGCCGCTCCCGAGAGCTCCGCTCCGGCTCCCAGGCGCGCGAAGCGCCTACCGTTCCGGGTGCTGGGCTCGAGGAACGCCTGGAGGCCGAATCGGAATGAATAGCCGTCGGTCGCGACCGCGAGCGCGTGGGTATCGGGAGCGAGGTCGGGGCGCTTTTCGTCGACGAATACGTTTCCGATGATGCGGGGATCGAGACTGAGGGCGCTCACGATCCTCTCGCCGTCCCGGAGCTTGAAGAGCGTCTGGATGGGGACCCCGTGCCCGGTGGTGGCGGGAAGGTCGATGATGCGCGACGTATAGGCGTAGCCGAAGTTCGAGAAGAAGACCGCGGTCGCTCGCGTGGAGCCAGCGAAGCAGGCGAGCACCGAGTCGCCCTCTCGGAGCCGGGTCTTTCCCGGGTCCCGGATCTCGCGCTGTCTTTTCACCCACCCGTCGGTCGTGACCAGCACGTGGTTGTCTTCGGCGACGATGAAGTCGTCGGCGGTGAACTCGGGCTCGTCCCGGACCGCCTCGATGAGCGTCCGCCTCGGGTCCTTCTCCCCGTAGTTCTTCCGGATCTCGACCAGCTCCTCGCGGACCAGCTTCCACCTCGACTCCTCGCTCTTCAGGAGCTTCCGGATCTCGGTCGCCCGCTTGCGGCGCTCCTCGAGCTCCTTGCGCACCACGAGGATCTCGAGCTTCGCCAGCCGGTACAGCTTGAGCTCGAGGATGGCGTCCGTCTGCTCCTCGTCCAGCGGAAACCGCGCCATGATCTTCTTCGCCGCGTCCTGCTTCCCATCGGAGGCGCGCACGATCTTCAAGATCTGGTCGAGGGCGTCGAACACCGCCTCGAGCCCCTCGAGGATGTGGATGCGCCTTCCCACCTTGTCCAGCTCGTCCTCGAGGCGCCGGACGACCACGTCCATGCGGAAGTGGAGGAAGTGCCACAGGATCTCGGAGAGCTCGAGCCGTTCGGGACTCCCGGTCTCGGGGTTCTCCGTGGGCACGAGACAGGTGAGGTTCATGCTGAAGTTCGACTGGAGCGGAGTGTTCTTGTAGAGATAAGCGAGAACCTTCTGAACGCCCGCGTCCCCGGCGTCGGCCTTGATCGCGAGCTCGATGCGGACGTCGTCGGTCGAGACGTCCTTGACGTCGACCAGAAGCGGCATCTTCCGGGAGATCACGATCTCGGCGATGCGCTGCACCAGCTGAGCTTTGTTCACCATGTACGGGATCGAGGTGACGTAGAGGTACCGGGTGCCGCGCTTCGTCTCGCCGCTTTCGACGGTGGCGCGGACCCGGATGGTGCCGCTCCCCTCTTCGTAGAACTTCTTCATCTCCTCGGGATCGTTCAGGATCTGCCCGCCGGTGGGGAAGTCCGGCCCCTTGATGTAGCGGCAGAGCTGGCGGGTCGAGAGCTCCTTGTCCTGGAGCTGGGCGTCCAGCATCTTGAGGAGCGCTGTCATCACCTCGTCGAGGTTGTGGGGAGGAATATTGGTCGCCATCCCCACCGCGATCCCGGTGGCGCCGTTCACCAGGAGGTTCGGGATCTTCGTGGGAAGGACGACGGGCTCGGACATCCTGCCGTCGTAGTTGGGCCGGAAATGCACGGTGCGCTTGTCGATCTCCCCCAGGATCTCGTCGCACGGGCGCGAGAGACGGCACTCGGTGTAGCGCATCGCCGCCGCGGAATCGCCGTCGAGAGAGCCGAAATTCCCCGAGCCCTCGACCAGGGGAAGCCGTGTCGTGAACGGCTGCGCCAGGCGCACCAGGGCGTCGTAGATCGCGGCGTCGCCGTGCGGGTGGTACCGCCCCATGACTTCTCCCACCACGTTCGCGCATTTGCGGTGCTTCGCGTCCGCGGTGAGGTTCTGCTGCCACATCGTGTAGAGGATCCGCCGCTGCACCGGCTTGAGGCCGTCGCGGACGTCGGGGAGAGCGCGGGAGGTAATGACCGAAAGGGCGTAGCTCAGGTATCGGGTCTGCGCCGCCTCGTGGAGCTCGACCGAGACGCCGTCGTCGCTCGCTCCGGGGACGGCGCCCATTCCTCCCGGGGGCAGGACCCCGTCGAATGAAAGGCGGCCCTGGCGGGCGCTCTCGACGTCGGCTTTTTTCCGCCGTCCGCCTTTCGAAGAGGAAGCTTCGCCGTCGCCTGATGACTTCTTCTCGGACCTTCGCGCCCGCTTCTTCTTCGTCGTCTGGCCCAAAGGGCTCTCCTGCCTCCTGCTCAGCCCACTAAACTAGAGAAAAGGAGCTCCGTTGGCAAGAGCGCGGTCGCGGGCGGGGATTTCGGCTCTCAGGTCCCCGCTTCGACGATCTGGATCCGTTTGGGCTCGTTCACGCCGACGATGAGCTTGTAGCCGTACTTCGTGACCTTCCCCACGGCCTTGATTTTCTTGCCGGCGTACTTGTGCTGGATGCTGCCGCCGAAGGAATCGACGTTCGCCTTGGGGATCAGCAGGCGAACGAACTTCTCGTTGGCGCTGAACACCAGATACACGCCCTCCGGAGTGCTCTCGGTCTTGAGCACGGTGCCCTCGACCCAGACGATGGAGTCAACGTACCCCCCGGCGTCCTTGTAGGCGACGGTCGGATAGGTCTGGGCCGCGAGAATCGCGGTCGATCCCATCGACACCACGAGAAGCATGAACAGAATCTTTCGGGTCATGATGCCCTCCCGGAAATACACGTAGGACATAAGGCAGGCACGAACGGGGCCCGGAGCCGTCGGCGAAGTCGGGCTCCCTATGCGGGGGAAGCTATTCCTCAGCGATACGAAATGTCAAGCGCCCCGCGGCCATGGCGCGAGCCCTCCGTAGCTTGGCGAAGGCGGGTCAAGAAAAGAGGGCGCGGAACAGGAACATCGATCCCACGAAGGCGAGGAAGACGAGAACGAGGAAGAGGCTGATGCCGGCGAGAAGGGCCACGATGGCTATGGACTTGCCACGCGGGAGGTTCCCCGTCCGCTCCACGACCACCACCGCGACCACGGCGAAGTACAGGAGGGCGAAAGACACCAGAAACGGCCCGAGCAGGGGAACCGCCTGGACCCAGAAAACCGGGGCCGCGACTCCGAGCGGCCGATAGAGATCCAGGAACTCGCCGCTCCCGCCGAGAAGACGCGAGAGCACGCTGAGCAGGCCGACGAACACGAACGACAGAAGCGTCGCCACGATGGGACCGAAGATGATTCCGCGGAAGCTGAATTGGCCGGCGCCGTTGGCGATTCCGGCGATGGCAAAGAACAGGAGCGCGGGAACGAGCGCCTCCTCGTCGCGCGACAGAACGTCGATGGTCTTGAGGTCGAGCTGAAGGATCCGGACGGCCTTCTGGAAATAGCCGCCGAGGTCCATGCGCTCGCCTCTCTCGCCGGCGGAATCGACTCCAGCAGATTCTCGAGCCATCGCGCTTCGATCGTCCAACTACCGTTGACCCATGGAACCGTCTCCCCCGAAGACCGCGAACGCCGAGAAATCCTTCCGGGATTCGCGTATCCTACCAGAATAGGTTTACTTTTCCGACCTCGGTGCTAGAAGCGGCGCTAGTGCGTAGAAGATACACGACTTCCCGGTATTGTGGCGTAGAAGCCACAGTCGCCTGTCCTTGCGCCGTGTGGCGGAAGACGCGTAAACTATTACCCCTTATAGGGTTCGCCCGAAAAGGGTCGGCCGCATTCAATGGTACGAGGATTGCTTAAGGCCTAAGCCTGACGGTGTATCTCTCATTCGAAGCTCGCGGGAAAAAGACGTAGGAAGAATGCAGAAGCAGAGAACGCTCAAGGAAGAGGCAACATGCGTCGGGGTCGGACTCCATTCCGGCCGCAAAGTGAAGCTTTCGCTGAAGCCGGCGGGCGCGGACCGCGGCATCGTATTTCGACGGCTCGACGCCGGAGGGATCGAGATCCCGGCCACCGCGGAATACCTCTCGCACATCAACCACGCCACGTGCCTCGCCAGAGACGGGGTGCGCGTCGAGACCATCGAGCACCTGCTGGCGGCGCTCCGCGCGCTCGGCGTCGACAACGTCGTGATCGAGATCGACGGCCCCGAGATCCCGATCATGGACGGGAGCGCTGCTCCCTTCATCTACCTGATCCACGAAGCCGGCATCCGCAGCCTCTCGGCATCGCGCTCCTACATGGAGCTGTCGCGGCCGGTGTCGGTGGGCGACGATGGGCGCTTCGTCGCAGCCTACCCCTGCGATCGCCTCCGCCTGACCTATACCATCAACTTCGACCATCCACTCCTGAAGCATCAGGAATACTCGGTCGAGGTCGACGAGAGCTCGTTCGTGGAGGATATCGCTCCCGCCCGGACCTTCGGCTTTCTCAAGGACGTCGAGCTCATGCGTCAGGCGGGACTGGCGCTCGGCGGCTCGCTGGACAACGCCGTGGTCCTGGGCGAGACCGGAGTCCTCAACAACCCGCTTCGGTTCCCGGACGAGTTCGTGAGGCACAAGATTCTCGATCTGCTGGGGGACCTCGTCCTCCTGGGAAAGCCGCTTCGCGCCCACGTCGTCGCCTTGAGGGCAGGCCACGCGCTCCACACCCGGCTGGTTAAGGCGCTCCTGGAGTCGCCGGAATTGCGGGATACCGCGGCTCAGCCCGTCGATGGTGTGGTAGAGGCCGAAGTGCCCGAGCCCGTTCTCGCGCGAAGCTCGCGCTGACCGCGTTCAGGGCTCCGGCACTTCCACGAACGCCTTCACTCGCACCGTACTCACGCGATTTCCCCGGTCGTTCGACGCCACGGAGACGCTGCGCTCCAGCACGCCTTTGTACTTCCTCGTCTCCAGGGTGACCGAGAGGGTCGTGGATCCTCCGGGAGGAACGACGCGCTCGGCGGGGAGAGCGGCGGTGCAGCCGCAAGAGGTCGCGATTCGGAGAAGCGTCAGGTCCTCGGTTCCCGTGTTCCTCACCAGGAAGTCGTAAACCAGCTTCTGGTCCTGCCGGACGGAGCCGAAGTCGTGTTGGGCGGGCTCGATCGAGATGAGGGGTCCCCCGCGTTTCGAGGCCTGAGCCCGCGCGGGTGCTCCGATCGAGAGCGTAAGCGCTGCGACGGCGACGAGCGCACTCCATCTCATGTTCCGTCTCCCTGCTCGGCTCTACTCCAGCTTCGAGTCTTTGTCCCCGTCGGCTCGGCCGGTGAGCTTCTTCATGTATGCCCCGAGCCGCTCGTTCTCGTAAGTGACGGTATTGAGGAAGAGGCTCTCGATCAGATACTGCCTTCTGGCGTCCTCGTCCATCGCCTCGACGATGTTCACGATCTCGTTCATCATGTCGTCGAACGTCGCTTTCAGCTCCCGCTTGAGCGATACCTCGCGGTAGAGCGACTCCAGAACGTACAACAGATCTCCGTCGAGCGGGATCTCGTGCCCGGTCAACATCTTGATTTTTTTCATGGCTTTCCGTCAAAACTCTCGACGGCGGCGGACTCGTCCCGGTAGATCTCCAGGAAATTGTGGAGACCGGTCATGCTCACCATCGTCTCCACCCGCTCCTGGAGGCCGAGGAGCCGGATCACTCCGGATCTCTCGGCCATCGTCCGGTAGATGTCCATGAGACAACCGACCGAGGCGCTGTCGATGTAGGCGACGGCCGAGAGATCGAGCACTACTTTTCTCGCCCCCGCCTCGATGACTTTCGAGACCTCGCCAAAGAAGGAGCCGAGCATCGAATAAACGAGCCGCTCCTCTCTGACGCGAAGGATCCGGATGTCGCCGCGAGACTCGATTTCGAGGTTCATTTACACCCTACCCTGCGATTCCGCGCCCGCCGCGGGCGCGTTCTTGAGGGCCATCAAGGCCCGCCCCAGCTCGAGCCGCCCGCGATTGATGCGGCTCTTCACCGTTCCTTCCGGAAGCCTCAGGTAGTCCACGATCTCCTGGTAGCTCAGGCCCTTGATGTCACGAAGGACGACGGCCTCGCGGAGCTTCTTGGGGAGACTCGACAAAGCCTCGAGGAGCATCTCCCTCTTGTCCCGGACCTCGATGCGCCGGTGCGGATCGAACCTGCCCGACGCGAGCTCCTCGAACTGGACCTCGTGCTGAACGAGCATCTCCCGCTCACGCCGCCCGCTTCGATAGTGGTCGATGCAGTGGTTGCGGCTGACGGAGTAGAGCCAGGTTCCGAAATCCGCGTTCCGGTCGAACTTCTCGAGCGAACGGAAGATGCGGAGGAAGATCTCCTGGGAGAGATCCTGCGACTCCTCGTACCGCCCGGTGAACTTGTAGGCGATCCCGAAAACTTTGCGGCGGTATCGCCGTACGATCTCCTCCCAGGCCAGCTCGGTGTCCGCCGCCTTGGCGAGGCACAGGTCGATGAGCTCGCGATCTCCCAGATCCTTGAGGTTCGGTTGCCGTTGTTCGTCCGCCTGCAATCCAGTCGTCCTGCGGAATCGGGCCCATAGGGGGCCTCGGAGATCGGGAAACGATTGCGCCTCGTGAGGCCACGAGGTTCGAGCTCGCGTCAATTCTACCACGTGCGCTTGGGGACCCGGCGAGCGTTCGCGACGGGGCTTCCCGATCAGCTCTTGGGGAGCTCGGGCTTGCGCGCCTCCACCCAGGCGGTATACCAGAAGCTCGCAGCGTCCTGCGCCGCGCCCGCGAGAAGCGCCTCGGTGACGGGCTGCGCCCGCAGCCACATCCCCTCGTAGTAGAACCGGTCGTAGCTCTGGACGCCCTTTCGGGAGAGATAATCGTAATAAAGGATGTTGTCGACGAAGATGAAGCTCTTCAGCGGAATCGAGACCGCGTACTCGGCCGGGCGATCGAGGAAAACCGCGCTCAGAGTCGGGACCTTCAGTTTCTCGCCGAAGGCCTCCATCAGCCGCGAATCGAACCGTTCGCGCAGACCCTGCTGGCCCGTGGGCTCTCCGTCGCCGTCCTTCGAGACGTTCAGGGGGACGTAGAGCTCGCCCACGAGAAAAGCGATCTCCTCGGAGTGGGTGACGGCGCTCTTGAAATCGCTCCTGCGGAAGTCCTCGACCAGCGCCTTGTAGGACTCGATGAGGCGCCAGGGAGTGTCTCCCGCCTCTTGCAGAGTCTCCTCGCCGTACTTGCGCACCGCGAGCTCGCGATCCGTGGGAAGGTCGGCGAAGGGAAACGGTTCGAGGCGGTCCACTTCGAAGATCGATCGGCTGAATCGACTGGGGTCGCTGACGGCTTCGGCGAGGGTCACTTTGTGCTTGTCGTAGAAACCCTTGAGGGGCTTGGGCAGGGCATCGATGGCCTTCTCGACGTAGAGTCGATGGCCGATGTCGTTCCACGTCCGCCCGGTCTCGGTTCCAGCGACCCAGGTGAGGATCACCGCCGCCCCGATGCCCGTCCATTTCAGACTCACCCGTTACCTCCAATCAAAGAGCGTTCATTCTAGACGACGCCGGGGGCAATCCCAACCGTTCAGGGAACCCGCGCGAGGGTGAGAACGTCGACCGCTCCCGCTCCCGCCGCGAGGAGCGCCCGGGCAGCCGCCTCGGCGGTGGCGCCGGTCGTGAGCACGTCGTCGACGAGGAGGAGGGTCTTGCCTCGAAGCCCGCGCGGCAGGCGGGCGCGGTACGCCGAGGCGACGTTCGTCCTTCGCGCCGCCGCGGACAGGCCCGCCTGCGGCGGACATTCTTTCGTCTTCTTCAAGACGCGAGCTCGGAGCGGTACGCCGCACTCGCGGGCGACCGCCCGGGCGACCAGCTCCGCCTGGTTGAAACCGCGCTCCCGCCTGCGGCCCCGTGAGAGCGGGATGGGGACCACGGCGGAGGCGCCCTGGAGCTCCCCGGAAGCCACCCACGAACGGCCTGCCCGGCGGCCGAGGACCGACGCGATTCGACGGCGGCCTCCGTACTTCAAGGCGTGCAGGCACAGGCGGACGTCGTCGAGGTAAGGCGACTCCGCCCGGGCCCGGCGGAAATACCGGGGCCGGCTCCTACAGGGACCGCAGAGACCGGGCTCGACCCCCTCGGCGTAGGGGAGGCCGCAGCGCGGACAGAACGGCTCGCGGATTCTGGGAAAGCGATCGAGACAATCCCGGCACAGGGGGCCTTCGAGAGGACGGGGGAGCGATCCGCGGCAGAGGAGGCAGACCGAGGGAAACAGGAGAGCGCCGAGACCATGGAGCGCCGCCGACGGCAGAGAGCGGATCAAGGAATGGACCAGGTGGGCGCGGGCTGGATGGTGGGCTCGGGGGCGGCCACCACCGGGAGGTGGAGCCCGACGGTGTCCCACCGCCGGCATCTCGCACAGCGCTCGTTCCATTCCGAAGAGCGGTAGTCGCAGGCGCTGCATACGTAGTCCATCATCAGTCCCTCGACCTCGGCCACCAGCATCTTGGTCTTCGCGAGCGCGGCACCGATCTTTCCCTGGTTCTCGAGGATCCGCGCGATGTAGAGGTGAAGCGACGGAAGTCCACTGACCCGATCCTCGCACATCTGGAACTGGCGTAGCGCCTCGTCCAGCATGAACAGCCGGTAGTAGAGCTTCCCCAGACAGTAGCGAAGCGGAACGTCGTTCTCCGAAAGCATCAAGGCCTGCTTCCATACTCCAATCGCTTCTTCCGGCTGCTCGTCTCTCAGATAGAAGTTCTGGAGCGCGGAGAGAGGCTCGGTGGAGCCCGTCACCTCGAAGCCCTTCCGCCAGGTGCGGATGGCCGTCTCGGCGTCGTCGAGAAGCGCCAGCGCCTCGCCGTAACGAATATAGGCGGGCACGAACCGTTCGTCTTCCGCCAGAAGCGCCTTGAAGATGTCCGCCGCCTCCCGGGTTCGATCCTTCTTCAGGAGCGACACTCCGAGACCCAGACGGATTCCCTTGGCCATGACCTGCTCGAGATCGCGCTCCTCGGAGCTCACGATCATCTGCAGGAGCTTCTGCTGGACCGAGGACGCCTCCTCCCACTCCTGGCGCCGTACCAGAAGGTCCCTCAGCTTGCGATGGGCCGAGACCGTGGTCTCGGGGTCGAGCTCGATGATCCGCTCGAGCGTCGCCCGCGCGCGCTCGTCGGCGCCAGCGTCGAAATAGACGTCGGAGAGCGAGTAGAGCGCGAGCAGGTTCTCCGGCTCCTGGCGGGTAGCCCTCTCCAGAACCTCGGCCGCCTGGCGAAACCGCTTGAGCGCGCGCAGGCTGTCGCCTTTCTTGATGAGAGCGTTGGTATGGCCGGGATCCCGGTCGAGCACTTTCTCGAAGCGGTCGAGAGCCCTCTGGTGATGGCCGTTCGTGAGGCTTTCGAGGCCGTGGAGGTAGAGGTCCTCGAGCTCCTCGTGGGCGCGGTTGGCCTGCCGGCGGGCGCGATCGCGGGCGAAGCGGCGAGCGCCGCCGGCGATGTCGAAGAGGAGGATCACCCCCGCTCCGGCGCCGAACCCGGCGAGGAGAACGAGCCATAGCTCCAGCTGGAGAGGCTGAGCCAGCGGAAGCCGGACCGTGACCAGCCCCGCGTTCAGGCGGATGGTCGAGACAATCCACCACACGAACACGAAGACGCTGAGTACGGTGATGAGAGTCCTGGCTCGCATTAGGTCGACGGCGGCGGTTTCCGCCCTCCGTCCTCCCGCACGACTACTGGAGTCATTCTAACCTGCATCGTCGAACTCCTCTGGATCTCGACTTTCATTTTAGATCAAAGCGCCGCCGCCGCTCCCAGAGAGACTTCCTGCTGATGCCGAGAATCTCCGCCGCCCGCGTCTGGTTGCCCCCCACTTCCTTGAGGACCCGTTCGATGTAGAGCTTCTCCACCTCGGAGAGGGTCGGGCGCTTGTCCCGCCCGGAAGGCCAGGCGGACGCTCCTCTCTCGAGGAGGTGAGCGGGCAGGTCGGCCCGCTCGATGGCGTCGGTTCGACTCATGAGGGCCCCGTGCTCCACCGCACCCTTGAGCTCGCGAACGTTGCCCGGCCAGGGGTACTCCTTTAGCGCTTCGAGGGCCTCGCTCGAAAAGCGCGCGGGAACCCTCCCCAGGCGTTCCACTTCGCGCGACAGGAAGAGCTCCGCGAGGGGCACCACGTCGAGGGGGCGCTCCCGCAGCGGCGGAAGGCGAATCCAGAAGACTCCCAACCGATGGAAGAGATCCCGGCGGAAGAGCTGCCTTTCTACCGCCTGGACCAGGTCCGCGCTCGCGGAAGCGACGATCCGGGCTTCGAGCGAGAGCACGTGGTTGCTTCCCAGGCGCTCGAACCGCCGGTCCTCCACCACGCGAAGGAGCTTGGCCTGGAGCACCGTGGGGAGCTCACCGATATGGTCCAGGTACAAGGTGCCCCGACCCGCGAGCTCCAGCTTCCCCGCTTTGGCCGCGGCGGCGCCCGTGAAGGCGCCGCGCTCGAATCCGAACAGCTCGCTCTCGATGAGCCCGGCGGGGATGCTCGGAAGATCCAGGGTGACCATCGGGAGCGGCGCCCGGGGACCCCAGAAGTGGAGCGCATGCGCCGCGAGGTCCTTCCCAGTCCCACTCTCCCCGCTCAAGAGAACGCTGGTCGGCGCTTTCGAAAGCCTCTTGAGGAGCTTGACGATCGCCACCATCTGCGGGTCCCGGGCGACGATGACGGTCTCGCCTCCCGGCACCGGGCCGGGACGCTTCGCCGCGGGAGAGGCCAGAGGCGGGTTCCGCATTTCAGCTCGCTACCGCGAGGCGCTTCGCGTCACCCCAGAGCCTCTCGAGATCGTAGTATGCCCGGCTCGTGGGCGTGAAGACGTGAACCACGAAGTCGACGTAGTCCATGAGAATCCAGTCCCCTCGCGGATAGCCCTCGATGTGCGAGGGCCTCCGCTTCGCCTCCTTGAGCTTCCCCTCGATCTCGTCGGCGATGGTCTCGAGCTGGCGATGGCTCCCGCCGGTGCAGATGAGGAAGTAGTCGGTGAAGCTCGCGAGCCCCCGGAGGTCGAGCACCACGATCTCGAGAGCCTTCTTGTCACGGGTCGCCTCCACCGCGACGCGCAGAGCCGGGTCCAGCGTGGAAAGGCTGAGCTTTCGTTCCTTCAAACTCTCATCACCTCATCGATAAAGACGATTTTCGCGGATGTAATCCGCCACCGCGTCGGGCACCAGGAAGCGAATGGAGCGGTTCTCCCGAATCGACCGCCGGATCTCGGTCGAGGAGATTTTCAGCATGGGTCGGCGGAGGAACAGAACCCGGGGCTCGTTCCCGGGCACGAGCTCCGACTCCTCGAGGACTCGGGACGAGATCCCGTCGGGAACGACGTCCTGGATGGACTCGAAGGGAAACCCCGGGCGCTCGTGCACCACGAACCAGTGCGCCTCGAGAAGCTTCTGCCAGCTCCTCCACGTCCGAATCTCCGCGAATGCGTCGGTCCCGGTGACAAAGAAGAACCGGCTGCCTTGCGACCCCGCGGCGAGCTCCTCGAGAGTATCGATCGTATAGGAGCGTCCGCCCCGTTCGAGCTCCACGCGCGAGACTGCGAAGAAGGACTCGCCCGCGAGCCCGCGCTCGAGCATTCCGAAGCGGTGCTCCGCCTCCGTCACCGCGGAAGTCTTGTGCGGGGGCGTCGAGGCCGGGACGAACAGCACCTTGTCGAGCCTCAGGGCGTCGCGAACCACTTCCGCCGCGCGGAGGTGGCCCAGGTGCGGGGGATCGAACGTTCCCCCGAGAACGCCGACCCGCCTCACGTCGATTTCTCCACTCGGTCCAGTCGTTCGCCTGCCATCGCACGATACAGCTCCCGTACCATCTCCCGGCAGCCTGCGCCCGTCGCCGACGATATGGCGAAGAACGGAACCTTCATCTCCCGAGCCGCGGCCTCGAGCCTCGAAAGGCGCCCGCGATCCGAAAGCGCGTCGACTTTGTTCGCCGCTACCGCCGCCGGCTTCTCGTCCATTCCGCGGCCGTAGGCGCGGATCTCGCGCCGAAGCGCCTCGAGATCCGAGGCCGGCTCGCGCTCCGACGATTCGGAGACGTCGATAAAGTACACGAGCCGCGCGGTGCGGCTCAGGTGCCGCAGAAAGCGATCGCCGAGACCGGCCCCTTCGCTGGCTCCGGGAATCAGCCCGGGCACGTCGGCGATGACG
>DAISKN010000020.1:19537-21471 GCA_036820975.1 Acidobacteriota bacterium
GGGCCGCGCCGCGCTCACTCGGGAGACGAACGTGGACTTGCCGGCGTTGGGAAAACCGACGAGGCCTACGTCCGCGAGCAGCCGCAGCTCGAGTCGAAGCTTCCTTTCCTGCCCGAGGCCTCCGTTCTCGTTACGCCGAGGAGCTCGATTGGTGGCGGTGGCGAACGACGCGTTTCCTCGTCCGCCCCTGCCGCCGCGCGCGACGAGCAATCGCTGTCCCGCCTCCGTCAAGTCCCCCAGCAGCTCTCCCGTTTCCTCGTCCAAAACGAGAGTGCCCAGGGGAACCGGGAGCACCAGATCCTCGCCGGATCGCCCAGTCCGGTTGGCACCCTCTCCGTTGCGGCCCCGCTCGCCGCGATAGTGAGGCCGATAGCGATACCCGGCGAGGGTGTTCTGCTCCGCCCGGGCCTCGAGCCAGATCGAGCCTCCGTCGCCGCCGGTTCCGCCGTCGGGACCGCCTCTAGGGACGTACTTCTCGCGCCGGAAGCTGGAAACGCCGTCGCCGCCGCGGCCCGCCTCGAGCTCGATCGTGACCTCGTCAACCCACATTGGGCCACATTCGTGATTATCGACGCAAAGGGGTGTAGAGGAAAGTAGCACCCGCCTTCGCGCCAAGCGCTTCGGCGCGGTGAACCCGGCTCTCGCCGTTGGCAAGTGCAGGGCGGGCTTGCCTCGCCGAAGCCCCGAAGGGGCGGAGGCGGGGCTCGTCTCGCCGTAGCCCGACAGGGCGGAGGCGGATCACCCGTTGGCGAGAGGCTCGATGTGGATGAATCGACCCCTTTGGCCCCGGTCCTGGAACAGAACGATTCCCGGAATCCTGGCAAAGAGCGTATCGTCCTTGCCCCGGCCGACGTTTCTACCGGGCAGGAACTTGGTTCCCCGCTGGCGCACGAGAATCGAGCCGCCCGTCACCGTCTCCCCGCCGAACGCCTTCACGCCGAGCCGCTGGGAATTGCTGTCGCGGCCGTTTCGTGAGCTGCCCTGGCCTTTCTTATGAGCCATCTCTCCCTCTCGACTTGATTAGCCTTCGATCGCTTCGACGCGGATCGACGTGTACGACTGACGGTGCCCTTTGGTGCGGCGATATCCCTTGCGCTTCTTCTTCTTGAAGATGAGCACCTTGGGCCCTCGATCCTGGGCCGTCACCGTGGCCGTCACCGAGACCCCGTCGACGAAGGGCTTGCCGAGGGAAACCTGTCCGTCACGGCTCACGAGCATCACCCGGTCGAGTCGTACTTTCTCTCCCACTTCGGCAGCCAGCCGCTCGACGCGGAGGGTCTCTCCGGGCACGGCTTTCTGCTGTTTTCCACCGGTTTCGATGATCGCGTACAACGTGAGCCTCCTATGGCAACATCGCAGATCCAGGTACTTTAGCGACCCAAGTGCTTTCTGTCAAGGCGCCGCCACCCGAACGTTGAACATCGGGGCCCGGAGGGCCCCTCCTCCCCTCGCGGGAGCGAGGGGAGCGCGTGGGGGTGGGGCCCACGCGCATTTAGAATGTATAACCTACCCAGAAGTCCGTCTTCCATCCGGGCACCGTCGTGGCGAAGTCCGTTAGACGCGACCAGTTGACGTTCATCGGGAGGCCGAAGAAGTTGAACGTCAACCCGATGCCGAACGAGGCGACGGCGTCGTCGAGGCCGAAGCCGTCCGAGATGCAGGGGGCGAGATTCGAGGGACCGCACTGGGCGCCGAGCGAGGAGAACCGGCGTTCGCTGGTGAACATTTTGAAGGTCTCCCCGTTGTAGAACGCCCCTCCCATGTCGACGAAGAACAGCCCCCGGAGCGGGCCGAAAAAGCCGATGGGGGTGATGGCGGCGTCGATGATGGGGAAGCGCAGCTCGGCGTTGGCGAAGAAGCCTTTGTTGCCCACGAACGAAAGATACTCGAATCCGCGCATGATAAGGCCAACGCTGGTGGCGTACATTGGTTGA
>DAISKN010000021.1:0-21082 GCA_036820975.1 Acidobacteriota bacterium
GCCAAGGGCCAACTGGGTAAGCGCTTCATCGAGGTTGTCCAGAACGAGCTTGGTGCCTGGCCGGAGGATAAGTTGTCGCCGACGGCACGGCTCCTTTTCTGCCGGTTCGCGTCTTGAGCCGACTCTTCCGCGTCAGGTTTCTCGCGCACTGCAAAAGGGCATTGTCGAATCAACGTGTATACTGTCGTTCGTCATGAGCTGGCTCGCATGGCTTGGCCTCGCAGTACTCATCACCGCCGTTGCTGCCATCACCGGCATCAAACCGAAGGGAACGCGACACGTCGCTCACACCCGACTGATGGGAGTGGCACGACTCGTTCTCTTGGCGCTCGTCCTCATCATCGCCTACTTCACGTTTCGAGCACGCTCCGGCGGTTGAGACACGACAGGTTCAAGCGGCAAAGGAGGACGAAATGGCGGTCACCTTCCAACGAAACGCAGGAATGCTGCTTCTCGCGATTTGGTTGATTCTCTATGGGCTCGCTGGCATGATCGCACTCGCGCTGCCGGCTCCATTGATGGCGGTTCTGGCGTTAGTCGCGGGCATTCTGATTCTTGTCGGCCGGTAAGAGCCGTCCCGCGGAAAGGCCGTAATAGAAGACCCGGACTCCGAAATCAGTTGGCCGGGGTTCATGGTTGTGTTCTGCAGATCGGCGTGGCTCCCGCGCCGGACCAAAGGAGCTGACTGGGTTCACCGGAACACGACTCTCGATTCGCAGGCTGACGGGGCGTCAGTCGAGCCCCGCCGAGGCGAGAATCTGCGATGCGAACACGTCGCGCGCGGCGTTCGTGAGCATCGACCTGCGGGCGGTGCGCCACTTCTTCGCGTTGTCGCCGAAGTAGCGCTCGACGCGCGCGGGCGTATGGCCGCCCTGCTGGCCCCAGTGGCACGTGAACGGGAGCTGCGCCTCGTCGAGCGCCTTCCAGCAGCCTTCGAAGATCTTCATCGCGTCGGTCGACTGGATGGCGCCCATCTCGATGTGGGTGGTCATGCCTCGCTGGCTCATGCCGAGGAGCGCGCCCCGATCGGGCGGCCGCGGCACGAAGCGGACACCGAAAGCCCCAAGGTGGTGACGCCCCTCCGCGGCCTCGGCTTCGATCACGCCGTAAATCACATCCAGCGTGGCGAGCGTGTGCTCGTGCGGAACCGCGATCTCGGTGCTCGTCCCGTTGCCGGGCGGGAGCGCCGTGGGGCCGAAGACCTCGCCCGGGAAACGCGGTTCGGTGTCGCTCTCCTGGTAGCGTTGGCGGAGGAGCTCGTTCACGAGAGCCTCGATCGCCCGCCCGCCGGAGGGCCCAGTGATCCTGCCGTTGAGCGCGCCGATGAAGTCGAAGAGGTCGACGGAGAGCTCCGGATCCCGCGGCGGCGGCGCGATCGGGGGCGGGTCGGCGTCTTCCTTCCACAGGAGCACCACGAACGCGGCCGGCCCGCGCGCGGGGTATGGGCTGAGCACGACCTCGAAATGAAACGGACGCTCAGGACGGTCGGGATGGAGCGGAAGCGTGTCGAGCGTCTCGAGCGCCTTCCGAAGCCTCGCGTCCCCGAGCTCGAACGCGACGACCCGGCGCCTGAGGCCGTAGAGCTTCTCCGCCTCGAGCACCACGGCGTGAACGACGCCGAGCGATCCCAGAGACACCTGGACCGCGGCGAACGCTTCGTCGTCGCACACCGTCTCCGTCGGGATGCCCGTCATGGCGTCGAGCCAGTAGCCGACGACGGAGCTCATCGCGGGCTTCGTCTTCGGCATGACCACGAGCGACTTGTCGCCCGCGACCACGAGGTGGACGGCGAGGAGCGCGTCGTGCATCGCGCCGAAGTCGATGGCCGAACCGTGCGTGCCGGTCGCGATCGCGCCCGCGATGCGTTGCCCGTCACTCGCACCCGACGTGCGAAGCGCGAGTCCGAAGTCGCCGAGAGACTTGTTCAGGCTGTGGATTGTCGTTCCGCCTTGCACCAGAATCGGCGTGAAGCCGTTGGACGAGCGGGCCCGCGCGTACTCCGCGTTGAGCCACGAGGAGGGAACCTTCAGGATCTCGTTCATGTAGGCGGAGTCGAGGAGGATCTCTCCGGGCTCGATCACGTTCGAGAGCGACCACCGTGCCCCCGCCACGCGAAGCGTCTTCCGCTCCCGTATCGCGTGGGCCACGATCGTCGAGAGCGCCTCGCCCAGGCGCCAGAGCTTGGGCGGTGCGTCGGGCGCGATCTCGCCCGGCATGTCCGGGACGACGACGAGCGGGATCGCCCGGTCCTGAATCGTCCCGTGGTAGTTGCTCCATCGCGTGACCGACGACACTCGGGTGTGCGGGAAACTCTGCTTCGTCACGGTTCTCCGACCGGGCCGCTCGACGCGTCGCACTCGACGTAGACCTTCGGGGTGCCCCTTCGCGCGCCCAGCACGATGAGCTCGTGGACGCGCCCACCGCAGTCCTCGGGAAGCTGGACCGGCCAGGTGCTCGCGCCGCCATCGCCGGCCGCGGGGACCACGAGGTCGCACACACCGGCCTCGCAGCGGTAGCTCGTCGAGCTCCCCTCCGGCCCGCACTCCACGTCGACCCCCGGACCTTCCCGGCGCAAAACCGCACTCTGTAGCTCGACGCACCCCTCGGGGAGCACGTAGAAATCCATTCTTCCCCGGTTCTTGCGGGACGGATCGTCCGTCCGGGCCGGATCGCAGACCGCCTGGTCGCACTCATAGAGCGGCCCCGGGGCGCCCTCGTTCACGAGGCGCACGTGCGCCGCCTGGCGAGCGCTCGGAGCCGTAGGTGGCGACAGGGTTAGAAGCTCCGACCGCCACCGGTACTGGACGAAGGCGGTCGCCAACAGCGGCGCGGCGAAAGTGAGGATGAGGGGGAGGCCCCACCTCAAGGAACGCTTGAAGGCCATTCTCGGTTACCTCCAGCGGGGGGTGCTGGTCGCCGCAAACGATACCACGGTTTCCTCGCGAGGCAATCCGGCGCCTTGACAGCGAAGCCGCGCCTGTTGAACACTCGCGCGCAGGGACACCGACAGCAGGTTTCCATGATGAAATCGAAGGGCCCGTGGGCCGTGTGTCTGTTGCTCGTTTTGCCGGCCGAGCTCGCCGCGCAGGGCATGAGCGCGGACGTCAATGAGACGGCGCGACTACTGGCAGAGCTCATCCGGGTCGACACGAGCAACCCTCCCGGTAACGAGGCCAAGCTCGCTGAGCTCCTCGTCGGGAAGTTCGAGCCGCTCGGTTTCGAGATCGACGTCATCCCGACCCCGGAGGAGGGCAAAGCGCATTTCATCGCTCGGCTGCGCGGCGACGGGAGCAGGAAGCCGGTGCTCCTGGCCGCCCATGCCGACGTCGTCGGCGTCGAGCGGGAGAAATGGACGTTCGATCCTTTCGCCGGCACCATCGAAGGCGGTTTCGTTTTCGGCCGTGGAGCCCTCGATTTCAAGGGCGGACTCGCGGTGTTCGCCCGGGCCGTGATGATGCTCGCCGAGAACGAGGTCGCTCTCACCCGCGACGTCGTCTTCCTCGCCGAAGCGGACGAGGAAGGCGGCCGCTACAACACGATGTGGCTCGCCCAGAATCATTGGGAGAAGATCGACTGTGAGTTCGCGCTGAACGAGGGCGGATGGATCATCAAACGCCCCGACGGCACGGTGCGTTATGTCAGCATCTCCACCGCGGACAAGAGCGCGGTCTCGCTCGTTTTGACCGCGCGGGGAACGTCCACGCACTCCTCTCTGCCTCGTCCCGACAACGCGATCTTCATATTGTCGAAGGCTCTGGCCAAGCTCGCCGACTACGATACCGAACCGACTTTGATCCCGATTACCCGGCAGTTCTTCACCGCGCTCGCGAAGACGAGCGAGCCCCCGATGTCGACGTATTTCCAGAATCTGATCGAGGGGAAAGACCCGGATCGGGTCCGCGAGGCGGACCGGGAGATCAGCAGGAACGTCCTCCTGCATGCGGTGATGCGCAACACGATCGCTCCCGTACTCCTGAACGCGGGGTTTCGCGGCAACGTGATCCCGGGCTCGGCCGAGGCGACCATCAACTTCCGGACCATCCCGGGGACGGAAACCGAGGAGCTCATCCGCGAGGTCGAGGCGGTGATCGCCGATCCCACCATCGACGTCGCGCCGGCGGGATTTCCCGGGATGGATCCGGAACAGCTCAAGGCCATGATGAAGAGGTTCGAGGGTATGGAACCCTCGTCCCAGGAGACCGATCTCTACCGGGCGTTGGCGAGCCAGGCGAAGAAGAGCTTTCCCGAGGCGGAGGTGACGCCGTGGCTCTTCCAGGCCGGCACCGATGCCTTCGCCTGGAGGATGCGCGGCGTTCCGGTGTACGGGATCTACCCGTACCCCATCGACGACGAAGACTTGAGCCGCATGCACGGGAACGACGAGCGCGTGAGCGTCGAATCCCTCGGCCAGGGGACGGAGCTCATCTACAGGACCCTGCTCGAGGTCGCAGCGAAGTAGAGTCCGGCGACTTCGGCGCCTGTTCCTGCGAAGGATCGATGAGAGCCGCGGGAGCTCTTCGTATTCCGGACCCGATTCTATTCGGAGCGTATCGCGATGGCGGGGTCGAGGCGCGCGGCGCGAAGCGCGGGGACGAGGCCCGCGAGGAGCCCGACCGCCATCGCAATCCCCGCGCTCAGAGCGAACGAGAGCGGGTCGTGACTGTCGATTCCGTGAAGGCGGCTTTCGAGAACGCGCGCCGCGGCGAGTCCTCCGAGGACGCCCGCGACCGAGCCCGCGAGCGCAATAGCAAGGGTCCGGCCGATCACCTGGCGCAGGATTTCCCCGCGGCTCGCTCCGAGCACCATGCGAAGCCCGATCTCCCGCATCCTTCGATTCGTCACCAGGGTGACGAGACCGTAGAGTCCGATGGTGGTGAGCAGAAGCGCCAGCGCCCCGGCTCCCACGGCGACTCCAGCGTCTCTTCGCTCCTCGTACAGGATGGTTCTCATGTGAAGGTCGAAGCTTCCCGTCATGAGGATCGGCACGTCGGGAGCGATCCGTGCCATCTCCGCTCTCGCCGCCGGCAGGATTGCCTCCGCCTCCCCGGTGGTCTCGAGGAGAAGGAGGCCGAAGCTCTGAGGGTCCTGAGCGTAGGGCACGTAGACGTACATCTCGGGGGCTTCATAGAGGTCTGCGATCTTGATGTCCTCGGCGACGCCCACGATGCGGCGGGAAACGGGGTTCGCGCGGCCCATGAGGATCGACTTCCCGATAGGATCCTCGTTGGCGAACAGCCTCTCCGCCATCGTCCGGCTCACGACCGCCACGGGCTCGCTCCCGGGAGCGTCGGCGGTGTGAATGCCTCGGCCGGCGAGAATCCGGGTTCCCATCACCTCGAAGTAATCCGGCCCTACCATGGTGTAGCGGATGCGAAACGACTCCTCCCCCGGTGGAGGGTCTTTCCCGGGAACGACGAACTGCGAGGCCCAGCCCGCCTCGTTCCCCTGGGCTGGAAGGCGGATGCCGTAGCTCACGCGACGGACGGAGGCGAGACCGGAGAGACGCTCGCGGGCCTCCTCGAGAAGGAGGTGCGTGACCTCCCGGCTGTAGTTCTTCAGTCCAGGAACGAGGTAGAGGGTCGCGACCTCTTTTCCGGCGTCGAATCCGGGACGGAGATTCGCGCTCGCGACGAGGCTCCGCACCATGAGCGCCGCGGCGGCAAGGACGACGACCCCGATCGCCATCTGAGCGCCCACGAGAATGTGCTGCTTTCGATAGCCGCGTGGGGAGGACCGCTCGCCCCTGAGGGCCGAGACCACGCTTCCGGATGCGCTCCTTGACGCCGAGGCGAGGGTGACCAGCGCCGTCGAGACGAGGATCAGCGCGAGGCCGAACGTCATCATCCTGGCGTCGAGACGCGCATCGATGGTATAGGTCACGTCCGCAGGCGGAACGAGCCGCGGAACGAGCTGGATCGACCAGGCGGCGCCAAGAATCCCCACTACGCCGCCCGCGAGGGCGAGAAGCGAGCTCTCGGCCAGGACCTGCTGAAGGAGCGCGCGCCGTCCGGCGCCGAGGGCGACCTGAATCGCCCGCTCGCGCCCCCGGGCCTCACTTCTCGCGAGAAGGAGGTTTCCGACGTTGACACAGGCGATGAGGAGTACCAGGCCGGGAAGCGCGAGGAACACCGCTCCTTCCCGTATCGCCGCCCGACGAGATTCCTGGAATCCCTGAAGGATGAGCCCACCCTCCCCGTACTCCTGGGGATTTTCCGCCGCCCACCTCCGGGCGACGACGTCGAGCTGCGCCTGCGCCTCCTCCTCCGTCGCGCCCGGCGCGAGCCGAGCTAAGACCTCGAACCAGCGCTGAGAACGGTTCGCGAGCTCGTCCCGGAGCGCGGGAACCACCAGCGGCGCCTGTTCCGCCATGATGAAGAGGTCCGTCTGCACGATGCGATCGAGGCCGACGAACGCCTCGGCCGCGACTCCGACGACGGTGAAGAGTTTGTCGTTGAGCTGGAGCGCCCTTCCGACGACGTCGGGTCGGCCGCCCAGCCTTTCCTTCCAGAGGCGGTGATTCACCACCACCTGCGGTGTGGACGAGTCGGCTCGGTCGAAGCCGCGACCGAGATCGAGCGGAATCCCGAGACCGTCGAAAAATCCCGGCGAAACGTAGTCGACGAGAAGCATGTGGGCTTCGCCGGCCAGGTGAAGCGTCACCCCGCGGCCGCCGACGGGAACCACCTCCTCGAAGGCTGGCACGGATTCCGCGATGTCCCGCGATTCGACGTAGGAGATGAGACCGAGAAAGGCTTTCGGCGAGGTGCTCTCCACTCGGACGAGCCGGTCCGGCTCCCGGAGCGGAAGCGGCCGGAAGTAGACGGCGTCGAGAAGGCCGAAGAGCGCGACGTTCGCGGCCACGCCCAGTCCGAGGGTGAGGCTCGCGAGAGCGAGGAACCCGGGACGGCGCGCCAAGCTCCGCCACGCGTGAAAGAGATTCGGCATCAGCACGTAGCTCAGCCCTCTCATCCAGATACGTTCTCGACTCGAGGGGAGTTCCGCTTCGAAGCGGGGCATCGCTTCCCTGAGCCGGCTCCGTTCGTTTCACTAAAGCGCCCGTTTACCGAGATTCTCGGTTCCACCGCCGCCGGAATCCTACGATGCCCCTCGTCGCCCGCCCACTTTTGATCTAGAGTCCCCTGGTGCGCCGCCGTCAGTTCCTGTTCGGACTCTCCGCCCTGGCGTTCTCTCCTCGTTTCGCTTCCGGAATCGACGGAGCCCGGCTGAATCGCCGGCTTCGGGAGCTCGCGCCTTTCGGGCGGACCCCCGAGGGCGGGATCAGCCGCGTCGCATTCAGCGAGGCGGATCGGCTGGCGCGGGAGCTCGCGATGTCGTGGATGCGCGAAGCCGGGCTCGCCGTCGGAATCGATTCGGCGGCGAACGTCATCGGAAGGCGGGAGGGCCGGGATCGGAGCCTTCCCCCTCTTCTCTTCGGCTCCCACGTCGACTCGGTTCCGGACGGAGGGAACTACGACGGACAGGTCGGATCGGTAGCGGCGATCGAGGTCGTTCAGTGCCTCGAGGAAACAGGACTCGAGACGCTCCATCCGCTCGAGGTCGCGATCTTCACCAACGAGGAGAACGGAAAGACCGGGAGCCGGGCGATGGCGGGAGAGCTCGAGGACCGTGAGCTCGCTCTCCCGAGTCACGGAGAGAAGAGCATCGCCGAAGGCATCTCGTTTCTCGGAGGCGATCCCGCCCGCATCGAAGAAGCGAGGCGGAAGCCGGGGGAGGTCTTCGCCTTTCTCGAGCTCCACGTCGAGCAGGGCGCGGTCCTCCATCGGCGCGGCATCGATGTAGGCGTCGTCGAGGGAATCGTCGGTATCGAGCGCTGGAACGTCCGTGTAGATGGATTCGCGAACCACGCGGGGACGACTCCGATGGACGAGAGGCGGGACGCGCTCCTCACCGCCTCCCGCGTCGTCGAGGCCGTGAACGGCATCGCGACCGAGACCGAGGGACGCCAGGTGGCGACGGTGGGGAAGATCGCGGTGCACCCCGGAGCCCCCAACGTCATTCCCGGCCGGGTGGAGCTGACCCTGGAAATCCGGGATCTGGACATGGCGAAGATCGCGAAACTCCAGGGCGCCATGGAGGTCGAAGCCCGGCGGATCGCCGCCGCGAACGACACCTCGGTGAGCTTCGAGAAGTACTACGAAAGCCGCGGGGCTCCCGCCGACGATCGCCTCCGAGACGTGATCCGCAGCTCGGCCGAGGACCTGGGCCTTTCGACGCTCTCGCTTCCGAGCGGCGCCGGACACGACGCCCAGAGCCTCGCGCTCATCGCCCCGATGGGCATGATCTTCGTTCCCAGCGTCGATGGCATCAGCCACTCCCCGAAGGAGCTCACGCTCGAAGCCGACATCGAGGCGGGGGCGAACGTGCTGCTTCGCTCCATCCTGGCGGCGGACGCCCTCGCCCTGGGCTAGCTCCCGCGCTATACTTTTTCGTTTGCGATGAAGCACCAGTTTCGCGAGGCCATGGCTCGTCTCGAGGACGACCATTGGTGGTTTCGCGCGAGACGCGACATCCTGGATCGCGCCGTCGCCCGTTTTGTGGGGAAGACGAACCTCGCCTTGACCGTCGGCGTCGGCATCACCCGGGAGGCGGAGATGCTGGCGAAGCGTACGCGGCTCGTCGCCATCGATCGCGCCCGGATCGATCCGCGCTGCCTCGAGGTCGCTCTCCCCGCCCAGGCGGACGCGACCGCCATCCCTTTCGGGGACTCCGTGTTCGACGCCGTCTTCCTTTTCGACGTCCTGGAGCACGTGGACGAGGAGGCGAAGGCGCTCTCGGAAATTCGCCGTGTGCTCCGGCCCGGAGGGAAGCTCCTGGTGACCGTTCCCGCGTTCATGTTCCTTTTCGGCCTCCAGGACGAGGTGAGCGAGCACAAGAGGCGCTACCGCAGGAGGCCGCTGGTGGACCTCTTGAGACGATCGGGATTCCAGGTGGACTACGCGAGCTATTTCAACACGCTTCTGTTTCCGCCGATCGCGGCGGTGCGGGTCTTTCGCCGCGTCTTTCCCGAGACCCGCTCGCCCGCCACCAACGGCGCCAGCGATTTCGATTTGAGGCTTCCGGGCGCCGTCGAGACCGCTCTCGAGAAGCTCTTCTCGCTCGAGCGCCACGCCATCGGAAACGCGTCCCTTCCCGTCGGGATCTCCATCCTCTGCTCGGCGCGGCGCTCCTGATCCCGCGATGAACTTCGAACAGGAAGTGCGACGGCGGAGGACCTTCGCCATCATCTCCCACCCCGACGCGGGGAAGACGACCCTCACCGAGAAGCTCCTCCTCTACGCCCGCGCCATCCACCTCGCGGGCGCGGTGAACGCCAAGAGGGAGACACGGCGCACCATCTCCGACTGGATGAAGATCGAGCAGGAGCGCGGGATCTCGGTGACCTCCTCGGTTCTGCAGTTCGAGCACGAGTCGAAAGCCCTGAACCTGGTCGACACCCCCGGCCACGCGGACTTCTCCGAGGACACATTCCGCACCCTGGCGGCGGTCGACTCGGCGGTGATGCTGATGGATCACGCGAAGGGCGTCGAGCCCCGGACGCGAAAGCTCTTCGAAGTCTGCCGCATGCGGAAGCTCCCGGTCATCACCTTCATGAACAAGCTCGACCGCCACGGGCTCGACCCTCTCGAGCTCATCGACCAGGTGCGGACGACGCTCGATCTCGAGGTGGCGCCTCTCAACTGGCCCCTGGGCATGGGCGGGGAGTTCCGCGGCGTCGTGGACGTGAAGAGCCGCGACCTCATCCTCTACGATCCCACCGCGGGGCGAAGGGGAGCCGAGATCGTGTCCTCGGAAAGGAAACCCTGGACCGAGGCGGAGTCGATCCTCGGGGCCGCGGCCTTCGATCGAGTCTCCGAGGAGCTCGAGCTCGTCGAGCACGCGGGCGACGCTTACGACCGCGGCCGCTTCATGACCGGCGACGTGAGCCCGCTCTTCTGGGGCTCGGCGATGAGCAACTTCGGGGTCGAGGAGCTCCTTCACTTCATCGCCGAGAGCTCCGCCGCGCCCGCGCCCCGGGAGACGGAAGACCACGCCTGGGTCCGTCCCGAAGAAGAGAGGTTCACCGGCTTCGTGTTCAAGATCCAGGCGAACATGAACCCGCGGCACCGCGACGGCATCGCGTTCATGCGGGTGGTGAGCGGAAAGTTCGAGCGGGGCATGGACGCGGTCATCGGTCGCTCGGAAGAGGTGCTGCGCCTCTCGAAGCCCCACACCTTCCTCGGGGACGAGCGCTCGCTGGTCGAGGAGGCCTGGCCCGGGGACATCGTCGGCCTCTACAACACGGGAAAGCTCCGCGTGGGGGACACGCTTTCGAACGCGGGACCGTTGAAGTTCGCCGGCATCCCTCGCTTCGCGCCCGAGCACTTCGTCACCGTGCGCCTCGAGGATCCGATGAAGCGCAAGGCCCTCGACAGCGGCCTCGAGCAGCTCTCCCAGGAAGGCGTCATCCAGCTCTTCTTCCTTCCGGGCCGAGGGCGCCAGAACCCTTACCTCGGCGCCGTGGGTCTCCTGCAGTTCGAGGTCCTGAAGGAGCGGCTCAAGAACGAGTACCGGGTCTCCGTCGACTTCTCGAAAGCGAAGTACACCCGGGCGCGCTGGATCGGCGGACCGCCGGAAGCTATCGAGTGGCTGCGCTCTACTCACGGCTACGCGCTCGTCGAGGATCGGCACGGCCAGCCGGTGGTGCTGACCGATTCGGACTGGAACCTGAGCTACGCCCTCGAGAAGGCGCCAGGACTGCTGCTTTTCGATGTCGAGCCTCTTTAGATCGACCTCGCCGGATGACAGCATCCAACCGGTAGGTCCCGCGCCCCGTCTCCGCAAACTCTAGACGAGCCTGCTTTTACCAGGGCCGGCGGTTCTGGCATCGCCATTGCTCTAAAGGCTTCCGGAGGAAGGGCCAATGACGATCGGACGAACGTTCTTAGTGATACTGGCACTGACCACATCCGCCGCGGCGGCGGATACCGACGGCGACGCCGCGATTCAGGCTGCCATCGTAGAGAAGCTCGACTCGAAGGACCTCCGGGGTCCCGCGGTCGAGGTGAAAGACGGCATCGTCACCCTCACGGGGATGAGCCGGAGCGTCTGGGCGAAAACCCGCGCCGTCGAGCTCTCGATGGAAACCGAAGGAGTCGCGGCGGTCGAGGACCGGGTCGAGATCGCCCGCGGCGAGAGCGACCAGAAGGTGGCGGAAGAGGTGGCGAAGGTCGTGAACCGCTATCCGCACTTCACCATCTACGACGACGTAAACCTCCAGATCGAGAGCGGAGCCGTCACCCTCCACGGGCGGGTGACCATGCCGTTCAAGTCGGAGGAGATCGGGACCCGGGTCGCGAAGGTCCTCGGAGTCCAGAGCGTCGACAACCGCATCGAAACGCTCCCGGTGAACATCGGAGACCAGAAGATCCGGGCGGCGCTTCTCTATCGCATCTACGGCGATTCGATGTTCCGCGAGTACGCCTCCCACGTGAATCCTCCGATTCACATCGTGGTCGAGCGCGGCCGCGTGGCTCTGACGGGCGCGGTGCGCTCGGAGGTGGAGAAGCGCAAAGCGGAGCACATCGCCCGCTCGACCTTCGGCGTCTTCGCCGTCGAGAACCGGCTCCTGGTGGGAAGCTAGTTACCGCTCGGGCGGAGTGCCGGGAAAAGAGGCACTCCGCCCCAACTTCCCTCCCGCGCCGAGCGTCTATAATTCCGGGATGATCTCGCTGCGCTCCGTCCTCAAGCGTCTCGCGGTGGACGGGCGTTTCACCGCGCTCTCGGTCCTGACCCTGGCCGGCGGAATCGGCCTCGCGGTCGCGATCTTCGCCCTGGTGTACGGCGTTCTGATGGCGCCTCTTCCCTATCCTCACCCCGAACAGCTGGTGGACGTGAGCCATGCCGCGCCCGGGCTCGACCTCGACGACATGGACACCTCGGTGCCCCTGTACCTCCGCTACCGGGACCGCATCCCCTCTTTCGCGGAGAGCGCCCTCACCCGGGACGGGAGGGTGAGCCTGACCGGGCTCGACACTCCCGATCGCGTCCGCCAGGGGACGGTCACCGCTTCCCTCTTCAGACTCGCGGGAGTGAATCCTCTCCTCGGGCGCCCGTTCTCCGAGGAGGACGAGAAGAAGGGGGCTCCCGGAGTGGTCCTGGTGAGCGAGCGGTTCTGGCGCGGCCGATTGGGCTCGGACCCGCGAGTCCTCGACCGCGCGCTCGAGATCGACGGAGCCCGGCGGCAGGTCGTCGGTGTCCTCCCGAGAAGCTTCGCGCTTCCGTTCGAGGACATCGACGTCTGGATTCCTCTGGAGCTCGACCCCGAGAACCAGCGCCTGGGTCAGTTCAGCTATCGATCGCTCGCGCGGCTCAAAGAGGGAGCCACGGTCGAATCGGCGTTGAACGAGCTTCGGACGATCACGTCGAACCTGGAGGCGGAGTTTCCCGAGGAGCAGGCCGCTCCGGTCCTCGCCCGTTCGGAGTTCATGCCGCTCGTCGCTCCGCTCCTCGACGAAATGGTGGGAGACATCCGGAGCTCCCTTATCGTCCTTTCGGGCGCCGTTGGTTTCGTGCTCCTCATGGCCTGCGTGAACGTGGCCAATGTCTTTCTCGTTCGGGCCGAGGGACGAAGGCGCGAACTGGCGCTGCGGAGCGCCCTCGGCGCCAGCCGCCGTCAGATCCTCGCGGAGTTCTTCGCCGAAGGGCTCGCGCTCGCCCTCGTCTCCGGCGCTCTCGCGCTCCTCCTCGCGCGAGCCGCGATCTCGGTGCTGCTGCGATTCGTTCCCGAGGGAGTCCCTCGTCTTTCCAGCGTGAGCATCGACGGGAGCGCCGTCGCCTTCGCTCTCGCGATCTCGCTCGCGGCCGCGGTGCTCGTGGCTCTTCTTCCCATCCTTCCCTACAGCCGGCCGGACGTGGTCTCGGCGCTGAAGGAAGGCGGGCGCGGCAACAGCGCCGGGCGGGCGAGAGTCACGACGCGGCGTGCTCTCGTCGCGCTCCAGATGGCGCTCGGCCTCGTTCTCCTGATTGGCGCCGGTTTGATGGTTAGGAGCTTCTCGGAGCTTTCGACCGTTTCTCCCGGATTCCGTCCCGAAGGCGCTCTCACTCTGCGGGTCTCGCTCCCGGCGGCCGCTTACGATCCATCGCGCATCTCGGCGTTCGTAGAAGAGATGACTTCGACGCTCGCGGCTCTTCCCGGAGTGAGCGCCGTCGGGGCCGTGGACTCACTCCCTCTCAGCGGAAGCGCGACCGGGTCCGGCCATGCGTTCGAGGACTTTCCCCTCGGAGAGAACGATCTGCCGCCGGTCTTCATCACCAACTTCCCCGATCCCGGTTATCGGGAGGCGCTCGGCATGCCCCTCGTCGAAGGCCGGTTCCTCGAGGCCGCGGACCATCGCGAGCGGCGCCAGGTCGTGGTCGTGAACCAGACGCTCGCCCGTCGCTACTGGCCGAATGGGGGCGCTCTCGGGCGGCGCATCTCTCCCGGCCGGCCGGACGAGCAAGGCTGGTACGAGATCGTGGGGGTCGTGGGGGACATCCGCTACGAGGATCTCCAGGTCGAGCCGAGAGGAATGGTGTTCTATCCGATCCGCGGACCCGAAGGATTGCGAACGATCGGGACCAACATAAGCCTCGTCCTCCGCACCGCGAGCTCCCCGGAGTCCCTGGCTCAACCCGCCCGCTCCGCGGTGTGGTCGCTCGATCCCAACGTGCCCATCACCCACGTGATGACGCTCGAAGACCTGGTCCGCGACTCGAGAGCACCGATGGCGTTCAGCATGTCGCTTCTTCTGATCGCTTCGGCGCTGGCTGTCCTCCTTGGCGCCGTCGGGACGTACGGCGTCGTTACCTATGTCGTGAGCCAGAGGACTCAGGAGATCGGAGTGCGGATGGCGCTCGGGGCGCTCCGGAGTCAGGTGCGCTCGATGATCCTTCGCGACGGGCTCCTCACCGCCGTTCCCGGTCTTCTGATCGGGCTCGTCGCCGCCTTCGCGCTCACCCGCACCATGGCGTCGCTGCTCTACTCCGTGAGTCCGCTGGACCCGTTGAGCTTCGTTCTGGCGCCTCTTCTTCTTCTCGCCGTCGCGGTCGCCTCGAGCCTCCTCCCCGCGGAGCGCGCGGCGAAAGTGAATCCCCTGACCGCCCTCAGGCGGGAGTGAGTGGCGCCGGCTCCCGCGGGGGCTCGTAAGGTCTTCACGAGGTCATAGTGCGAGGAACCCGCGCGGTGCGGAATCGCGAGGTCTGGCTCCTTCGCTATCGGGCGGACCTCAGCCGGCCCACCGTCTCTTCCCCGACCAACTGACTTCGTGAGCGGGGAGGCGAGAGCTTCCCCACTTTCCCAGCGAGTTCCGGGCCTTTCGCTCAGAGCCCCTGGGCAAGAACCAGGGTGATGTCGTCGGTTTGGTCGAATCCGAGGCCCTCGACCACGTGATCGACGAGCCGTCTGGGGAAAGCGGGACCCGCTCGGTCCTCTGAGGCCAGGAGGTCGCGGGCGATCGCGACCAGAGCCTCCTCGCCTATCTCCTCGCCGTCCGGGGACTTCGCTTCGAGCAACCCGTCGGAGTAGACGAGGAGCGCGTCGCCGGTCTCGAGACGCACTTCCTCGACCTCGGGCAGGAGCTTCTCGAACATCCCGAAAGCGCGTGCCGTCGCTTCCAGCTTCCGGATGGGGGCGGTCGCGGAGACGAGAATCGCCGGGGGATGTCCGCAGCTAACGTATCGGAGGCTGCGGCCCGTTTCGTCGTACACCGCGAAGAAGAGCGTCGCGTAGTGATGGGGCTCCGTCGACTCGAAGAAATGCCGGTTCGCGACCTCGAGGAAGCCCGCGAGGTCGGAGGCGCCGTGCGAAACTCCGCTCCTCAGGATCGCCTGTAGGCTCGCCATCAAGAGCGCCGCGGGGAGGCCCTTTCCCGAAACGTCCGCGAGCGAGAACGCGAGTCGCTCCGGGCCGAGGGGAATGAAGTCGAAAGTATCACCTCCGACGGCGCCTACGGGCCGGCAGTGCCCCGATAGCGAAAGGCTCGAGAGCGTCACCGGTCCCCCCGGCCAGAGCTTGTGCTGGACCTGGGAAGCCACCTCGAGCTCGTTCCGCGCGTAGCGCACGGGCTCTTTCTGCGTGTTCCTCTCGATAGTCGCCAGGAGCTCCCGGTTGTCCCAGGGCTTGGTCACGAAGTCCCTGGCCCCGCGCTTCATAGCCTCGACCGCGAGCTCGATGCTCCCCCAGGCCGTCATCACGATGACCGGAGGAGAGCCGGGGATCGCGCCGAGACGCGTGAGCACGTCGAGGCCCTCCTCACCCGAGGTGGTGTCCCGCGTGTAGTTGAGGTCCATGAGGACGGCGTCGAAACGCTCTCCGATTACGGAAGTCACGATGGCCTCGGGTGAGGTTACGGTCGAGGCTGAGATGCCCTCGGCTTTGAAGAGAAGCTCGAGCGCCGTCAACACGTCGCGCTGATCGTCGGCAATGAGGAGACGCTTCATCCGGGAAGCGAGGGTGCAAAGGCGATACCAGCCGGACGAAGCGGAAAGAACCCGCCGTTTCCATTCCTTTCGACCACCCCTGTGCGAGTCTGGAAAGACCGTTCCCGGAATCGGACATCTCGAATGTGGTCTAATCCGCCTCATGGAAGGGCTGGGCATCGATATCGGGGGAACGGGAATCAAGGCGGCCAAGGTCGATACTCGAACCGGCAACCTGGTGACGGAGCGAATGCGCTTTCCTACGCCCCAGCCCTCGACTCCGAAGAGGGTGGCGAAGGTGGTCCAGGAGGTGGTTCGCCAGTTCGGCTACGAGGGGCCCGTGGGCTGCGGGTTTCCCGGTGTCGTCCGCGGGGGGGTCATCCGCAGCGCCGCGAACGTCTCGAAACAGTGGATCGGCGTCCGCGGGGATGCGCTCTTCAAGAAGGCGACCGGCCTCGACTTCTTCTTGGGAAACGACGCCGACTTCGCCGGTCTCGCCGAGATGCGCTTCGGGGCCGGCCGGGGGCGGAAGGGCCTCGTCATCATGCTCACTTTCGGTACGGGCATCGGAACCGCCTTTTTCATGGACGGCAAGCTCGTTCCGAACGTCGAGCTCGGCCACCTCGAGATCCGGGGGCGGGAAGCGGAAAAGTGGGCTTCGGAGAGGGCGCGGATCGAACAGGGATTGAGCTTCAAACGTTGGGCGCGGCGCGTCAACCTGTACCTCGGGAGGTTGCACGCCTATTTCTGGCCAGAGCTCTTCATCCTGGGCGGAGGCGCGAGCAAGAAGTTCGAGAAGTTCAAGACGCACCTCGACGTTCCCTGCGATCTGCTCCCCGCCGAGCTCCGGAACCGGGCAGGATTGATCGGGGCGGCTCTGGCGGCGGCGCGGGGCTTCCGCATCTGAGAACATTTCGACCGCTTTCTCCGTCCAAAGGGTTAGGCTGCGACAAGACATGGATCTGACGCTCGTGGTCCCTGAAGGGGTGAGCTCGGCTTCCCTGACGACCGCGCCTTTCGTCAAAGCCTCGGAAGTGAAACCCCGCATCCAGGAGGCGACCGGCGAGCACGTTCTGGTGGTGGCTCGAGGACACCATCTCGACCAGGACCTCTTCGAAAGGCTCTGGGCCCGCCGCACCGAGGCGGAGGTGGTTCTGGCCTCCCGCTACCTCCGCGGCGGCGCGTCCGAGATCTCGACTCTGGCCTCGCTCGCGACGCGTCTCGGCAATCGAGCGCTTCGGCAAGCGCTTCGAATTCCCTGCCACGATCTCGCGAGTGGAATAAGGCTCTACAAACGAAGCGCTCTCGAGGAGCTCGGACCGGAGACCGCCGACCGCTCGTCGTCTTTAGAGCTCCTGGTGCGTCTCCACAACCTGGGGTTCAAGCTCCGCGAAGTCGCATACCACGATCGCGGTGGACGAGGGCTCGGACGCGTTCTCTCGGAGCTGGCCGCAGGCTTTCGTGAGCTCCCCCGCCTCGCGAAGATGCGACGGTCCCCCGACGCCGCCGACACGGATGACATCGCCTTCGAGGCCCTTCCCCCGTGGCGGCGCCGACGACTCGCAGAGCGCAAACGGGCGATCGTGGGCTTTCTCGAGGTCGACGTCCCGGTTCTCGACGTCGGCTGCGGCTCGAGCCGAATCATCCAGTCGCTCTCCCGGGGAACCGGGCTCGACCCAGACCGCAGGAAGCTCCGCTTTCTCAGAGGACGCGCGCGCGCGATCGTCGGAGGGGAGCTGCCGCGGCTTCCCTTCCGCGACGGAAGCTTCCCCCAGGTCGTTTGCTCCGACGTCATCGGTTCGCTCGCGCCATCGACGGAATACCTCCCGGAGCTCCGCCGCGTTCTCAAGTCCCGCGGGACGCTGGTGCTATCGACGAAAGCGGCTGTAGGAGCCGAGGCGTCGCTGCGAGACGAGCTTCAAAAGAACGGCTTCGCCGTGGACGAAGTCCGCAGGATCCGCGGCCCGGAGCTCTTAGTCCGCGCGATCCGAAGAGGGGAATGAACGCAAAGACCAGGAAGCGCAAAGGCGCAAAGAAGGAAGATCGAGACATCGGGGACAGGATGCGATGCCGGGGTAAAACTGCAATCTCGTCCTGATTGTCTCTCCGATTCCTTTTGAATTGCTTCTTTGCGCCTCTGCCTCCTTGCGCCTTTGCGTTCCTTCCCCGATTGGCTGATTACACCTTTCGAACCATGAGGACGGCGGATTCGGGGCAGGCGCCGCGCAGCTCCTCCGACGCCGCAAGCTTCGGATCTGCAGCTTCCCGCGGCAGCCGCTCGAACCCGAACCGCGGGAAATAGTCCTCGGCCGTCGTGGTGAGAAGGTACAAGCTCTCGACGCCTCTCGAGCGCGCGAGCTCGAAGAGGCGCTCGACGAGCCGGGCTCCGAGCCCGCTGCCGCGCGCGGCCTTCGCGACCGCGAGGGACCGCAGAAGCCCGACGTCGCCGTAGATCTCGAGCCCGACGCAGCCGACGAGACGCCCGTCCCCGGCGCGGGCGACGAGGAACGAGTCGAAATGCTGCGCCACGCCGGCGACCGGCAGTCTCGATTCCTGGAGCAGCGCCACGACTCCCGGAAGCGCCCCGGGCTCGGCATCGGCAATCATTCGACCCTCCGCCTTATAAGTGTCTGTGCTATATAGGTAGTGTTGAAAGAGGTGAGCATGGACCACGCCGAAAACGGAGTCTGTCACGAGCGTCGCCTGGTTCTCGGCCTGCCGATCCTCCTCGCCGGCTCGGCGCTCTCGGCCGCCCGGCTCCAGGCGGACAGCTTCTCCGAGCTCACCCGGGCCTGCAAGTCGCTGGCCGCCGAACTTCTGGAGAAGAAAGCGCTCACTTCCGACGAGTACCTCCTGCGGCTCGCGAGCCTCGGCGCCGGCCTCGACCCCGGCGACGTCCCCGAGGGGAAGCTCGGGCGCTTCTCCAATTTCGATCCCCCCATCGAGCTCGGACCCATTCATCGCGAGCTTCCCGTCGTCATCATCCAGTGGCGGTTCGCTCCCGGAGCCGTGCTGCGGCCGCACAACCACACCCCCGGACACGTGCTCTCGCTTTGTATCGAGGGCGAGTGCCGCGTGCGTCACTTCGACGCCATCGGAGCACCGTCTCTCGACTCGCGCGAGACGTTTCGGATTCGCGAGACCGAGAACCGCGTGCTCCGCGCCGGCCGCTCGACGTCGCTCACTCCCGACCGGGACAACATCCACACGTTCGAGGCCGGACCCGAGGGCGCCCTGGGATTCGACATCAACACGTTTCTTCCCGGCGAGGGCGACTGGTCGATGCTCGAGCTCGACGATCAACCGCTGAAAGGCTACGAGCGGGTCTTCGAGGCCCGGTGGATCGGCAAGCCGGCCTGACGCGCAAAGAACGTCAGTCGCACGCGCATGCGATTGCGATTGCCTCGCAAACGCGCTCCATTCGGTCCGCTCCGACCGTCCCCACGAACGTGCGCAGCTCACGCTGCGGCACGGTGAAGATATTGCAGAGGTTCACGCAGGAGACGCGCTTGAGCCCGTCCTCAACGCCGAGCTCCACCTCGGTCGGAGACCCGCGTAACGTCGACGTAACCGCGGCGACGGTAACCGTATTGAGAACGCGAATCAACGCGGGGCGGCTCAAGACCAGAACGGGACGCCTCTTGTCCGGCCGTGGTCGATCCAGCAGCCAGATCTCACCCCGACTCAGGGCTCTGGCCACGTCTGTGCCCCCATCAGGTCCTCGATTTCCTCGAGCATCTCGTCCGCGACCGTTCCGTAGGCCTCCCGGATCTGGTGGTCGATCCGACGACGCTTTTTCGCCGCGAGATAAAGCTCCGCGGCGGAGCGCAAGAAGGCGGAACGGCCGCGCTCTCGGGTCTCTGAATCCTCGTCGATGCGCTCGAGCAGCTCTACGTCCATCGAGACCTGAACGGGCTTCACCGGCATATGGTGGATCTTACCATCAATTTTATGTTGGGTCCAATGCGGTATAGCTGGGACCGCGTGAAAGCCGGTTGCACCTGACGGACCACCGCGATCGTCCGGGCTCTGCTGTCTCATGCCCCTCGGACGCAGCCGTCGCGCTGGAGTCGAGAGGCTCACCATGCTAGCTTCCCGCCATGCTCCAGACACGCCGGTATCGCACCCTCGTGGCCGGGATCGCTTCGCCTTTCGCCGCCGCGGCGCTGGGCGCCCTCACGTACACCACGCTCACCCGGGCGAGCGCCGATCGCGATGCCGATTTCATCTTCCGGCTCTCGATGACCGCTCTCGCCATGACGGTGCCGTTCATAGCGACCGCGGTGCTCGCGCTCGTCGATCGCCGCCGCGGGGACTTCGGAAGATCGGCGAAGGCGGGCCTTCTGCTCGCGCTGCTGTCGCTGGCGCTGACCTGGCTTCCCATCCGCGGCGCCATCCGGCGCGCGAACCAGGCGAAGCTTCTCGCGCTCGAGGACGTCGCCGCGCCGGAGTTCGAGACGCGTGATATCCACGGAAAGACGCACCGCCTCTCGGACCACCGGGGGAAGGTGGTGCTCGTCAACATCTGGGCGACCTGGTGTCCTCCCTGCCGGAAGGAGATGCCGGATCTCGACGAGCTCTACAAAAGCCGGGCCGATCGAGGGTTCATCGTGTTCGGGCTTTCGACCGAAGAACCCGAGCTCCAACGAGAATTCGCTTCCGAGAAAGTCTCGGTTACCTATCCCCTGCTCACTCTCGAAGGCGAAGTTCCCGAGATCTATCGGACCACGGCGCGGTATCCCGCCAACTACCTTATCGACCGCCAGGGGCGCCTGACCCCCGCTCCCAGCACCGAGCAGCCTTTCGAGAATCTGGTCGAGAAGGTCGACTCCCTTCTGGCCAGCCCCGAGCCTTAGCCGCTCCCGGGGCGCGCGAGTACGCGAGCGGACGCGCGACGGGCTCAGCGGGCGAGCGCGACCAGGTCCATGGGATTCACCCGGGCGTCTCCGAGCCGCACCCCCCAATGGAGGTGCGCTCCGGTGACCCTTCCAGTGGCTCCCACCTTGCCGAGGACGGCGCCGCTCTCGACGAGCGTACCCGGCTCGACGCCTATCGAGCTCAAATGACCGTAGAAAGAGTACAACCCGAAGCCGTGATCCAGGACAACGGTAGTCCCGAGAAAGAACAGGTCTTTGGCCAGAACGACCCGGCCTCGCGCCGGCGCCAGGACCGGCGCTCCCGCGGGGGCGGAGAAGTCTTCGCCGCTGTGCGGGCTTCGCGGCTGATCGTTGAAGACCCTTCGCTTTCCGAAGCTTCCCGAAGGCCCGTGCCCGTCGACGGGCGCGCGGAAGCCCCGCTGCCACAGTCGCTCGGGAGTCGTCGCCGAAAAAATGCGGTCGAGCTCGGCGGCCTCGCGTCGCGACCGGGTGCGGTCCTCGGGGCTCAGCTCCACGTACCCCGGAGCGACGTCGAGCCGCTGCACCGGGAACGCTCCGTCCACGATCGAGAGCTCCAGCTGGCAGTCCGTCGCCGGTCCCGCTCCGGGAACCGCGCGCGCGCGAAGAGAAACGGAGCCCGGTGTCTGATAGAGGTCCACGCCGAGAAGCGCCTGGAACACCCGCGAATCGGCGTCGTGCCAGAAGAGGAGCTGTTCCCCGGCGAAGAAGCCGTCGACGGACGCGAGCGG
>DAISKN010000022.1:0-20770 GCA_036820975.1 Acidobacteriota bacterium
AGATTCCGCCGAGGAGGTTCCCGAAGAAGAGCAGGTACACCAGGCCCAGGGCGACCAGGAGCGCGCCGAAGAGCGAGCCCACCTGGGCGGCGGCGCGAGTCGCGGGCGAGAGCTTCCCCCAGATCCCCCAGAGCATGGCCCGGAGCACGCGCCCGCCATCGAGGGGAAAGCCGGGCACGAGGTTGAAGGCGACCAGGAGCAGGTTCATTCGCTTGAGGAGGTCCGCGAGATCCACGAGGGGCAGAGGGGCGAGCCCGAGGCCGGCGTAATGGAGAGCTCCAAAGACCAGAGCCAGGGCGAGGCTCATCGCCGGACCGGCGACCGCGATGGCGAGCTCGGAGCGAGCGGTCTCCGGCTCATCGATCATCTCGGCGGCGCCGCCGAAGATGAAGAGCGTTATGCCCCGGATGCGGACCCCGTTCTTGAGGGCCACGACGGCGTGTGAGAGCTCGTGAGCGAGCACCGAGCCGAACAGGAGCAGGGCGCCCGACAGGCCGAGCAGAATCCGGGACATCTGTCCGAGATACGGGTACTCCTGGCCGACGGCATTCGACAAGCTCCACGTCAGGAGAGCAGCGATGATCAGCCAGGAATAGTCGATGCGGATGGGAACGCCGAAGACCGTGCCGAGGAGAAAACCGCGGCCAATCATGGGAAGAGCTGCCGGTTTCCGGTTACCCGTTGCAGTGAGTCATGACAGTGGAAACTCGTAACTGGAAACGGACAGCTTCAGGAACACTCCCGCCGGGGCGCTCTGGCGAGCGCCCCGGACTCGGAGATTACTTCCCGTAGTACTGGGCGTTGATCTCGATGAACGAGCTCCACTTCTCAGGGAGCTCTTCCTGGGGAAAGATCGCGGTGACCGGGCAGACCGGTTCGCACGCGCCGCAGTCGATGCAGGTTTCGGGATCGATGTAGAGCTGCTTCGCAGCCTCGAATCCCTCTTCGTCCTTCGTGGGGTGGATGCAGTCCACGGGACAAACCTCGACGCAGGCGGTGTCCTTCGTGCCGATGCAGGGCTCGGCGATGATGTAGGCCATTTGTCGGTTTCCTCCTTAGTCTACAGGTGTCTCAGAGAATCTCGAGCAACTTCTGGGAATACTCGGTAATGCGATCCAGGTAACCCCACAGCAGGAGCCCGATAATATTAGGCACGGCCAGGAGCAAAAGTAAACCCGCGTGCATCGGGTGGAGCTCGAGGGCCGAGGAGGGCTCGGGGACGTCGTCGCCCTCGAGGAACATCGTCCTCAGGATCTTGATGTAGTAGAACGCTCCGACGGCGCTGTTGAGCACTCCCACGACGGCGAACCAGCCCAGGTCGGCCCGGATGACCGCGGCGAACACGTACCACTTCGCCAGAAAACCCGAGAACGGCGGGATCCCCATCAGGGAGAACAGGAAGATCCCCATGAGAATCGTCAAGAGCGGCGACCGCCGCCAGATGCCGGCGTAGTCCTTGAGATCGAAGCTGCCGACGCCGTTGTGGACCACGATGAGAACCAGGAAGGCGCCGAGGTTCATGAACAGGTAGACCACCACGTAGGCCACCATCGCCTGGATGCCCTCACCCGAGAGCACCACCGCCCCCATCATGATGTAGCCCGCGTGGGCGATGCTCGAATAGGCCAGGAGCCGCTTGAGGTTCGTCTGCAGGAGCGCGGCGACGTTGCCGAGGGTCATGGTGAGGATCGAGACCCCGATGAGGATCGCCTGCCAGTTCACCGCACCCACCATGGCAAAGGCCGCCTCGCCCTCGGGCCGGGCCAGACCGCCGTAGAAGAAACGCACCAGGACGGCGAACCCCGCGACTTTCGGTCCCACGGAAAGAAACGCCGTCACCGGAGTGGGCGCGCCGGTGTAGACGTCGGGGCACCAGAAGTGGAACGGCACCGTCGCCATCTTGAAACCGATCCCGGCGAGAACCATGATGACCGCGACCATCAGGGCCGGGCCGGACGCAACCAGGCCCTCCTGGCTCGCGAGGGCGCTCCGGATCCCGGAGAGGTCCAGGGTGCCGGCGAGGCCGTAGAGAAGCGACATCCCGAAGAGCATCGTGCCGGTGGAGACCGCGCCGAACAGGACGTACTTCAGCGAGGCCTCGTTCGAGAGCCGGTCGGACTTCAGATACCCCACCATGACGTAGGAGGCGATGGAGACGGTCTCGAGCGCCAGATAGATCATGAGCAGGTTGAGGGCGTTCGACATCCACATCAGGGCGGCGGTCACCGTCAGGAGGAGCACCACGAGCTCGCCCGGATGCACGTTCGAGAGCTCCCGCGAGTGGAGCGTAAAGAGCAGGACGAAGATCGAAGTCACCAGGAACACCAGGCGCAGCACGCTTCCGAAGCCGTCCTGGGCCACCATGCCGCTGAAGAGCCCCGCGGCCGGCGTGTCGGCGAATTGAAGCGAGTAGAAGAGCGCGACGGCGAGGCCGATCAGCGCCGGCGCCACGATCAGGATCCGCCGCTCCCCCCGGCTGCGCTTCATCGCGATGAGGTCCAGGAGCAGGACCGCCATCATGGTGAAGACCACCACGATCTCCGGCGTGAAGTACTTTAGGCTGGCGATGGTATCGAGGCGCTGCACGTTTATCCCCCGATCATCCTTTGAGGGCCGATGCCCCCTCGAGGCTGACGGACTTGAGGTGCCGGAACAGAGACATCACGATGGCGAGCGCCACCGCAGCCTCGCAGGCGGCGATGGCGATGACGAAGAGCGCGAACACCTGACCCTCGAGGTCGCCCCCGACGAACCGGGAGAAGGCGACGAGGTTGATGTTCGCAGAGTTGAAGATGAGCTCCACCGACATCAGAACGCTGATGGCGTTCTTCCGCGTCAGGAGGCCGAACAGGCCCAGCGAGAACAACGCCGCGGCGACGACGAGATAGTACTCGAGCGGAATCACAGATCGGACCTCCGTCGGACGAGCATCGCCGCTCCCAGGAGAGCGACGAGGAGCAGCACCGAGGCCACCTCGAAGGGGAGGAGATAGGTGGTCACCAGCAGCTCTCCGATCTTCCCCGTCGTCGGACCCTCCTCTACCAGGGAGACCTGGCGCCAGGGGGTCTTGAGGATGACCAGAGTCAGCATGGCGAAAACGCCGGCGGAGACCAGCGCCGAGGGCGCGACCTGGAACGTCTCGGTCCGCAGGTTCACGTCGGAGACCCGGTTGGTGAGCATCACTCCGAAGAGCAGGAGAATGAGGATGCCGCCCACGTAGATGAGAACCTGCGCGCCGGCGAGAAAGTCCGCTCCCAGGAGGGCGTAGAACACCGCGCTGGAGAAGAACGTCGCCAGAAGCGCGAACGCGGAGCGGACCAGGTTCTTCCCATGGACCACGACCAGCGCCGAGCCCAGCATGAGCGCGGTGAAGAGCCAGAAGATGATCTTGGGGGCGAGAGTTTCCATACTAGGCTCCCGCCGCCGCGGGCTCGTGAGGCTTTTTTTCCGCCGGCGGCTGAAGGGGCTTCTCCTTGGCGAAGCGGTAGAGGAAGTTCTCCTTCGCGGTCTCGGAGAACTCGAACTCCGGAGTCATCAGGATGCAGACGGTGGGGCAGGGATAGGTGCAGAGGTTGCAGTAGCAGCAGAGCGACATGTCGATATCGAACTGGACCACGCGCTGCTTGATGGCGGTGCCGTCGGAGGCGAAGATCGGCGCCTCGTCCTTCTCCCGCTTCTCGGTGGTGATGTAGATGCAGTCGACGGGGCAGGCTTTCTCGCACTGCTTGCAGCCGATGCAATCTTCGATCTTCACGTGAAGCCGCATGCGGGAGCGGTCGTTGAGAAGCCCTTCGGGAACGATCTGCGACTTCCACCGCGCCTCGGGGTTCTCGTCCGCGAGGTACTGCTGGGTCGCATTGGGCATGAAGAGGTGGCGGAGAGTGACCCCCATGCCGATGGCGATGGTCTTCGCCGAGACCCAGATTTGGAGGAGGTATTCTTTCATCTCTCGTCCTTAGCCAGCCTGAACGCTCAACGCGGCGACGGCCACCAGCACCGCCAGGGTGATGGGGATGAGGTACTTCCAGCAGAGCGCGAGGAGCTGATCCACCCGGAGGCGCGGGAGCGTCCATCGGAGCCACATCTGGATGAACACCAGAAAGAGCGTTTTGAGGAAGAAGACCAGGGGCCCGGAAAAGTAAGGGCCCACCCAGCCGCCGAGGAACAGGATCGCGGCGACGCCAGCCACGAGCCACATCGCCCCGTACTCGGCGAGGAAGAAGAACGCGAAGCGCATTCCACTGTACTCGGTATGGAAGCCCGCGACGAGCTCCGATTCCGCTTCGGGGATGTCGAAGGGGTTGCGGTTGGTCTCCGCCAGGCCGCAGATGAAGAAGACCACGAACGCGATCAGGTTCAAGCCGTACATCCGCGTCACCAGCCAGCGGTTGGGCCCCCAGAGGCCGTCCGACTGGGCGGCGACCACGTCCTGGAGACCGAGGCTTCCCACCTGGATCACCACCACCAGAATCACGAGCGCCGTCGGAATCTCGTAGGCCACGAGCTGCGCCGCCGAGCGCATCCCCCCGTAGAGGGAGTACTTGTTGTTCGACGCCCAGCCCGCCATGAGAATCCCGATGGATCCGAGGGAGGTGATGGCGATGATGTAGAGAAGCCCGATGTTCAGATCCGAGATGATGAGCCCGTGCCCCCAGGGAACGACGGCGAATGCCGCGAAAGCTCCCATCACCACCAGCACCGGCGCTATGCCGAAGAGTCTGCGATCGGCGCCGTCGGGGATGATGTCCTCCTTGAACAGGAGCTTGATGCCGTCGGCGAAGCTCTGGAGCACGCCGTGCCAGCCCACTCGCATCGGTCCCAGCCGGTCCTGGGCGTGGGCTGCGACCTTCCTCTCGAACCAGATGAGGAAGATGGGAAGCTGGGCGACGAGGAAAACCGTCGCCCCGACTCCCAGGGCGATGCTCACGACCGAAGCCCAGGTGGGAGACAGCGCCGCGTGGAGCTGGGTGCGGATCATCTCCGCGATCTGCGGCAGGAGCGCGATGACGACGAGGAATCCCCCCGCCCCCGCGATTACGAGAGGCGACAGGAAGTTCGAAATCTTGGTTTCGATGTCCGGGCGTTTCATGGCCATCAGCGGTCGATCTCCCCGAGGACGATGTCCAGGCTCCCGATGATGGCGACGATGTCGGCGATCATCTCGCCCCTCGCGATCTCGTGGAAGAGCGCCATGGCGACGAAGCAGGGCGAGCGGCCCTTCACCCGATAGGGGATGAGGCCGCCGTCGCTCACGATGTAGAACGCGAGCTCCCCTCGCGGGGTCTCCGTGCGGGCGTAGGCCTCGCCCGGGTTGGGCTTGACCCTCTTCGGGACTTTCTCGTGAACGTCGCCCTCCGCCGGGAGCTTGTCGAGGGCCTGGTGAAGGATGCGGACGCTCTGCCGCATCTCCTCCACTCGAACGTAGTACCGATCCCAGCACGAGCCGATGGGGCCGTAGCGCCCTTGACCGACGGGAATCTCGAAGTCGTACTTCTCGTAGCCGCAGTACGGGGCTTCGCGGCGGACGTCCCACTTGATTCCCGAGCCGCGGAGGTTCGGCCCGCTGAGGGCGTAGGCCACCGCGAGCTCCGGAGAGATGATCCCGACGGTCGCCGTGCGGTCGGTGAAGATCTTGTTGTGGCTAAGAAGGGAGTCGAGCTCTTCGATGACCGGCGAGAACTCCCCCAGGAACTGGCGCGCTTTGTCCGTCCAGCCTTCGGGAAGATCGTGGGAGACCCCTCCCACCCAGTTGTAGTTGTAGAGGAGCCGCGCACCGCACAGCCATTCGAAGAGGTCCAGGATCTTCTCGCGCTCCCGGAAGCAGTGGAGAAACGGGGTGAAGGCCCCGATGTCCAGCCCGTAGGTCCCGATGGCGAGCAGGTGCGAGGCGATCCGCTGGAGCTCCGAGACCAGCACACGGATGGACTTCACCCGCTCGCCTACCTCGATCCCCATGAGCTTCTCCACCGTCATGGCGTAGGTGAGGCTGTTGGCCATCGAGCCCACGTAGTCCATGCGATCGGTGAACGGGATGACGCCCGGGTAGTCGATGTTCTCGGCGTGCTTCTCGAAGTTCCGGTGGAGGTAGCCGAGGTGCGGCCGCGCGTCCTTCACGATCTCGCCGTCGGTCTTGAGCTCGATGCGGAGCACCCCGTGGGTCGAGGGATGCTGCGGTCCCATGTTGAGGATCATCTCGTCGTCTTCGAGATCCTCCGGCTTGAAGGCGTAAGCGGAATCGGGCTCGAGATCCTTGTAAACGCGTGCGGTGCTCATTGTTTAATGCTCGCTCGCTCTTGGATTAATGCGGTGGAGCCCACCCCACCGCTCTGGGCTGAGGGCTCCGCTCGCTCTCGGCGCTCCTCGCGCGGAGAGGACGGGCCCTCCCGCCTCCGCCCTTGGGGCTCCGGCGAGGCTCGCCGAACCTTTGCGAAGGCGGCCGGGCCCGTTTGCCATCCTCACCATCCGCATCGTCTTGCGTCACCTCAATCGAACGGACCGACGCCGAGGGTCTCGCCCTCCGAGGCTCGCTGTGAGAACTGCTTTCCGGGCTTCACCGCGATCCCGTGCCATTCCTCGGGCCACACCCAGTCCTTGCGCATCGGATGACCGGCCCAATCGTCGGGGAGGAAGATGCGCCGGGGATCGCTGTGGCCGGCGAAAACCACGCCGAAGAGATCGTAGGCCTCGCGCTCGTGCCAGTTGGCGGTGGGCCAGATCTTCTCGACGGTGGGGACCTTGGGATCGGCGCGCGGAAGATACACCTTGAGGACGATCCAGTGCCGGTGCTTCAGTGAAGACAGGTGATAGACGATCTCGATGCGGTCTTCCTTCAAGTAGTCCACCGCGGAGAGGCAATGGAGGGTGTCGAACGCGAGCTCGGGATCGTCCCTCAGGTAGCGCCCCATCTCGAGCAGAGCGTCTTGATTCACGACGAGGAAGGGGTCGACCGCTTCGAGCTGCGCCTTCTCGATCTTCCCTGGAAACTTCGCGTCGAGCTTCGCCTGGATGTCCGCCGCCCCGATGCTCAAGCCGACACCTCTTTCGGTCGCGCGGGAATCCCGACATGCCGCGGAGTGCGGCCTTCCCGCGGATCGTCGAGGAGCGACCGCTCGCGGATCACGTCCTGGAGCGCCATGATGCCGTACAGAAGCGCTTCCGGCCGCGGCGGGCAGCCGGGGACGTAGACGTCGACGGGAATGACCTGGTCGACGCCCTTCACCACGTGATAGCCGTGCTGCCAGTAAGGCCCGCCGTTGTTGGCGCAGCTTCCCATGGAAATCACGTACTTCGGCTCCGACATCTGCTCGTAGAGCCTCTTCACCCTGATCGCCATCTTGTGGGTCACGGTGCCGGCGACGATCATCAGGTCCGATTGCCGCGGCGTCGCCCGGGGGATGAGACCCAGCCGGTCCCAGTCGAAGCGGCTCGCCCCCGCGGCCATCATCTCGATGGCGCAGCAGGCCAGGCCGAACACCATGGGCCAGAGCGCCGACTGGCGCGCCCAATTCACCACAGCGTCCACCCGGGTGAGGATGAACTGTTGGCTCCCTGCGGCTTTTATCAGATCCATGTCACTTCCTTGAAGGCTGTCGACCCGTCAGGCGGCTTTCGCCGACGACGACTTGGTGGTTCCCGCTCGCGCCGCCTCGCGGTCCTCCTCGCGGACCCACTCGAGGTCACCTTTCCGCCAGACGTCCGCGAGACCGAGAATCAGCATCCCGATGAAGACCATCCCCGCGGCGAAGCCAATCATCCCCGTGCTCTTGAACGCGACCGCCCAGGGGATGAGCATGACCGCCTCCACGTCGAAGACGAGAAAGACCAGAGCGAATACGTAGAAGCGGATGTTGAAGCGCACGCCCCAAGGCGTCCCGATCGGGTTCTCGCCGCACTCGTACGCCATGTACTTCTCGCGGGTTACCTTGCTCGGCCGCACGAGGCTGGCGAAGACCAGCGTCACCGACACGAACAGCGCTCCCACGGTGAGGAACAGAAGGACACCGACGTATTCAATCATCTTCGATCCTTCACGCCGCTTCTTCGGCCAAGCCTCTCATTATTTCAACCTGCTCAGGGGGGTGCAACAGGGCGCCCGGGCACCGAGAAAAAGGAGACAAAACTCTTTTGAGCTCAGTGAATTCCAAGCACTACCGCCGCGGATAGCATCGACAAGGCGGGTATTATAGCGATGCGCCCATAGGCCATCAACCCAAAAAATATGAAGGGTTTCGGGGTGGCTCCGGGATCCCGGCCGCCACATTAATAATGTTCCTCGGTCGGCGGCGGGAACGCGTAGAATCCTCGGTTCATGAGCACCATCAACCCCTACGTTCCTCCCTCCGGGTCGTCTTCCCAGCCGCCCCCCCCGGTTCCGCCCCAGCCCGGCGCTTCCCTCGACTTCGGACGAAGCCTCGGATTCTTCTTCCAGGATCCGAACTGGGTTCAGAAGATTCTCATCGGCTCCCTGTTCACCATTCTTTCGATGTTCCTCATCGGGACCTTCTTCGTTGCCGGGTATGCCGCGCGCATCGTGCGGCGCGCGGCGCGCGGCGAGACCTATCCGCTCCCGGAGTGGGACGACCTCGGGGGAATGTTCACGGAGGGACTCTCGGTGGTCGGGGCCTACCTCATCCACCTCTTGCCGGCAGTCGCGGCGATCGGAATCGCGTTCGTGCCGATCATTCTGCTCGGCGAGCGCGACGGCGAGCCCTCGCCCGTGGCGATCGTAGCTCTGATGCTTCTCATGCTCGTGGCGATCGTCCTTCTCTTCGCGCTCCTGTTCTATTTCACCGCGGCCTTCACCCGCCTCGCCGTCGAGGAGCGCTTCGGAGCCGCTTTCGAGGTCCAGCAGAACCTCGCCTTCCTGAGACGAAACGTCGTCAACCTCCTCATGGCCATTGTCGCTTTCATGGCTTCGAACTTCATCGCCCAGTTCGGGATTCTCCTCCTGTGCGTCGGAATCCTGCCGGCCACGTTCTGGAGTCAGTGCGTCGGCGCTTACGCGCTCGGCGAAGTCGCGTTCCGGGACCAGGGCGGACGTCGAGCGTAGGAGAAGCGGCCGTAGGCCGCGACCGGAAGCCGGCCGGCGCGGGCATCCTGGAACCCCTTCGCCGCCTGGCGCGCTCCGCCGCGCCGATGTAACGTGAAGGCATCGGAGGGCAACCCGTGAGGAAGTTCCGCTCGTTCGTCCCGATGTCGATTCTCCTCTTCGCGGCAGTCGCCTACGGAAACGCGAACGACGAGATCCCCTGGCCTCAGTGGGGAGGGCCGTCCCGCGATTTCCGCACAGGATCGACCGGGCTCGCGACGAGTTGGCCTTCGGGCGGTCCGAAGAAGATCTGGAGCCGCGCGCTCGGCGAGGGCTACTCGAGCATCGTCGCCGACTCCGACGCGCTCTACACCATGTATCGCGTCGGGGACGATGAGATCGTCGTTTCTCTCGACGCCGCGACGGGGAAGACGCGTTGGGAGCATCGCTACCAGGCGCCTCTTCTCGAGGACATGGACTACGGCACCTGGTTGCGACAGGGCGGCGCCGGGCCCTACTCCACACCGCTTCTTCTCGGTCGCGCGGTGTATACGGTGGGAACCACGGGAAAATTCCATGCAATCGATCGGAAGACCGGCGTCGTCATCTGGCACCACGACCTGGATCAGAAGTTCGAGATGTCGGGTTACCGCGGCTACGCGCCGAGCCCGATGGTCTACGAGGGGAACATCATCCTGCCCGTCGGCGGTCGCGGACAGGCGGTGGTGGCCTTCAACCCGGCGAATGGCGAAGTGGTCTGGAAGAACCAGGACTTTCGACTCGCGCCGGCGTCTCCCATCCTGATCGACGTCGACGGTCACGACCAGCTCGTGGTCTTCACCCCCGACGAGGTCGTCGGGCTCGATCCAAGAAACGGCAATCCTCTCTGGAGCCACCCTCACGAGACCAACTACGGCCTGAACATCAGCACTCCGGTCTGGGGAGAAGGCGGCTTGCTTTTCATTTCGTCCGCTTACGACGGCGGAAGCCGCGTGATTCGCCTGGCGCGCGAGGGCGAAAAGACGACGGTCGAGGAGCTCTGGTCGAGCAATCGCCTTCGCCTGCATTTCGGAAACGCGATGCGCATCGGCAACTTGATCCTGGGCACGAGCGGCGACTTCGGCCCGGCGTTCTTCATCGCCGTCGACGTCGAGACCGGCGAGGAGATCTGGAGGGAACGAACCTTCGGCCGGTCACAGATGGTCCACGCCGACTCGAAGCTCGTCATCGTGGACGAGGGCGGCGACCTGGCGATCGCCTCCGCGGGCCCGAACGGCCTGACGGTGCACGCGAGAGCCGAGCTTCTGACCGAGAACGCCTGGACTCCGCCGACGCTGGTAGGGACCCGACTCTACGTCCGGGACCGCCGGAATATCGTAGCGGTGGAGCTCGGAGAGTAGCTTCTCGTCGCCGGGCTCTCCGCTCTCTTCCTCGCGCGGCTGTTCTTTGTCCGCGGAGCGTTGGATTGCGTCAAGGAACGGGCCGACGCAGGCGCCCGGTGAATCTCCCCGGTCCCACCCAGCAAAAGGCGAGAACCGCTAACCCGATGCCCAGGAGCAGGGCCGTGGGGGGCTCGGCAACTTCCGGAGGCGGCGACACGGGCGCGTAGATCGAGTAGAGGCCCAAGCCGGAGGCGCTGACCAGCACCTGGTTGGAGGGATCCAGAGGGCGGAGGTCGAGGACCGAACTCCCGTTGTTCTGATAAAGGTGATCGACGTTCTCAAAAATCGGGTGGGTGGAAGCGATGAAGACATCTCCCTGGACTCCGTTGTACGGAAAGGTGAGGCCCAGGCCGAAGTGATTCAGAAACGGATTCCAGCGCGCGGCTTCGGCGACGGGTCCGCCCACTCCCGTGCCCGCGGCGAGGTACACGTTTCCTCCGCTCTCGACATAGTCGACAAGGATCTGGATGTAACCGGGGTGAGCGGGAGCCGCGCCGGCAAGGAAGATTCCGTCGAACGTCTGGAGCGTAGGGAGATCGAATGTGTAGGGCACGGTGGGGTGTGCCGTGAACACGTGCCCGCCGCCCGTCAGGGCGAGGGCGAGCCTTGGTTCGGTCAGCCCGAAGTTGGTGGAGTAGGCGTGGAACACGCCGGTTCCGCCACCCGTGAACCAGTCGGCGACGTTGTTGGCGAAAATCCCGGGGTCGTTGATGGGGTCGAAGAACCCCCGATTGCTCAGCGTCCACTCGTCGTTGTCGACCACGATCTTCCCGGCGGTCGCCGGACTGGTGATGAGCAGGATGGGAATGAGAGCCCGCAACGCTCTGGGCATTACTCCTCCAAGAAAAGTCGGCTCGTCCCGTTGTATAGGGGCTCCATGGTAACACCTCTGTCAACCCGTTTTCCGAAGAAGATCGGGAGGGCTCGCCGTTGGTTCCCAACGAATTGGTGCCCGCCTATAGGGAATCCCGTATATCCAGATGCCGCGGCAGCCGGCGCCGGTGCTCCGCAAGGTCCGTGGATTGGTCGGAGCCCGAGAGAAAGAGGCTCAGGGAGGCCCGAGGAGAGCCTTCAGATCGGCGAGCGCGTCCTCCGGACTCCATTCGTTTCCGCGATAGATCTCCTTCAGCGTGCCGTCGGGCGCGAGGAGCGCCGTCCTCAAGTTGTGCACGATCTCGTCGTTCTCCGTCCGGTACTCGAGCTGAAGAAACGACGCGAGCTCCCGGACCGATTCCGGATTTCCAGTCGCGAACTCCCAGTGAGCGAACGTCTCGTCCGTCGCCTGAACCATCTGGACCGCGTAAGCTCTCAGCGTCTCCGGCGTGTCGAACTCGGGATCGAAGCTCAACGTCAGGAGGTGCGTCCGTCGGTACAGCTCGGAGTCCGCTCGCAGCATCTCCTCCAGGGCCTCGAAGTGCCGGGTCATCCTCGGGCAGAAGTCCACGAGCGGACACCGGGTGTAGATGAAAGTCACCAGAACCGCTTTGCCGCGGTGGTCGCTCAGCCGGAATCGCTTTCCGTCCTGGTTCACGAACTCGGCGTCGGGCGCGAGCTCGCCGATCCGGGTAGCTTCCGCCGAGCTCGGTCCCTCGGCCGAGGGAAGAGAGCGACTGACCACGAGATCCTGGAGCCAGTACTCCCTTTCCGTGCCGCGATCCCGGACCACGAGGATCGCGTTGAGCCCGTCGCCGTTCGTGAGGGATCCGAACATCTTGTCGTCCTTCACCGGGAAGGGCATCGTCATCCCCGGCATGAAGCCCTCTACTTCTTCATGATCGACGGTGACGGTTCGTCCCTCGACGTCGACACCGACGACTTTTCCGCGCAGCTCGAAGCGCCTCTCCTCGACATCCTGGCAGGCGGCGAGTAGAGCCACCACAGAGACGAATGAACCGTATCTCATAGCGACTCGAGCTCTCTCTCGATTCGCCGCCGGACGTCCTCCGGCAGAGACACCGCGGGGGACTCGAGCGGGGTCCTCCGGCGCCAGCGGTGGAGAACCGCGAGAACGACGGCGAGGCCGACGACGAAGAGAACCGGGGGCGCGACGCTCAGGATGCGATGGAATCCGACGGCCGGGGGCTCGCTCAGGATCTGGATCCCGTATCGATCGACGTAGCCTCGCAGAATTTCCTCGTCGCTTCGCCCGGCCTCGAGCGCGCGGCGGATCTCGACCTTCATGGTCTGGGCGGGCTCGGTATCGTGCATGGTGAGCACCTGCCGGAAGCAGCAGGGCGCGACCAGGCGCGATTCGAGCCGATGCGCCCTCTCCTCCAGAGACTCCTGGGCCGCCAACGCGACCACCGTCATCGATGCGAAAGCACCGACGGTGATCGAAACCGTTCTCCTCCAATGCATGTTTCCTCCTCCAGCGACATGCGCGATGGCGCGTGCCAACGAACTCGTGAAGATAGCGGGGCCGCTAGGAGGAGAAACGCGGGGGCGGTGTTTCGGGGAGGACGTCGACTTCTCCCGGCGACTCGAAATCCTCGCCGCTTGAGAGGGACCGATGGCCGGTGGGGAGGAAGTGGAAATCGCCGGGCGATTCGTAGACCGCGGACGCGAGGGTGTCGTTCTCGTCCGATGCGCAGCTTCGGATACCGGATGTGTCCGGACTCTTCTCACGGGTCTCACGGGTCTCACGGGTCTCACGGGTCTCGCGCGTCTCGCGGGCGCAGGACGAATCGGGCGCCGCGTGAGCGCAAACGCAGGGACCGACGCACCCGCAGACGTGCTGCTCCGGGGCGAACGCGAGGGCCAGGGGCGCAATCGTGGACGAAATGAGCAGGAGACACGAGACGGCGTAAACAGAGCGCCATTGAAGGCGACGCTTTCTCCCGCACATCGACTCCCAATCTCGCAATCCGGCGGCGGCTTGTCAATTCCGCGGGAACGCGGGCCGCGTCGAGGCCGTCGGCGCCTCTCCGTGCAATCTGCTATTCTGCCCCGTCAGGCGAAGCCGATTCTCGACGTCGAAGCAAATGAAGCCACAGTCCGAAGTCGTGCGTCTCGTGCGGGAGCGCAGCCCGCTCTCGGCGGAGGAGACGGACGCCATGATTCGCCGGCGTTTCTCCGGCGTGGCGAGCACCCTCGAGGTCCCACTGAAACGATTCCGCTTGGACCTCAAGCGCACTCTCGACGTCGGTTGCGGCTTCGGCCAGTGCCTCGTCCATTTCGGTCCCGGATCTCTGGGACTGGAGATCGTCGACGACAAGATCTCCTTCGCCCGGTCACTGGGACTCGACGTCATTCGCTGCGACCTCGATGGAGATCTCGGGGAGATCGGCACTCGGCGCTTCGAGGCGATCTGGTGCTCCGACGTTCTCGAGCATCTGCACGCCCCGTTCGCTCTCCTCTGTCGCCTGGCCGATCATCTCGAGGACGATGGAATCCTCGTGTGCTACGTGACCGTCCGTCCGGGAAATCCCCTCGTCCGGGCGGCGTGGAAGCGGTTTCTCGGAAACGAGCCCTACCGCGCCACGACGCATCATTATCAGTTCACGCTTCCGACGATCCAGTACATGCTCGACCGCGCCGGATTTCGAGTCATCGACCGGATCGTCCCCGGGATTCGCAACGACGCAGCGAATCGAGCGGCGTCCGCGACACTGAGCTTCGTCGTTCCCTCGATCGTCCTGATCTCGAAGCGCGACCCCGACCTGCTCCGGTCCCGCGGCGAAGGCATTCGCAAGAACCGGGAGGGGATCGCCCCGGAATCGAGTCCCTAGCGAGAGAATCCGCGGAACCTGCATTCGCGTCGAGTCGGAGGGCGACGCCCGACGTCGCGCGACGACGCGGGGAATCAGAAGGCCAGAGATCCTCGCTTTTCCGCAGGCTCCATCGCCGGGGCTTTGGAGCGACGACGAGCCTCTAGTAGAGTGGGGCGGTTCGACCCAAGGAGGCATACCGATGCTGGCGAAAAATGCTGGGATCATCTTCTGGATCGCGCTCCTCGCGGCTCCGACGTTCGCCCAGGAGCGGGAGCAATCCACGCCGACGGAATCGAGCGCGAAGGGCGCCTCGGAGAAGCCAATCCTGGCGGAGGAGAAACTAACCACTACGCAGCACCGGGCGCGCATCGGCGGCGTCGACGTCCCCTACACGGCGACGGCGGGCCAGCTCGTGCTGCGCCGTCCCGACGGCAAGGCGCGCGCCAACATGTTCTTCGTCGCCTACACCCGGAACGACGTGACCGATAAGTCGACGCGGCCCATCAGCTTCGCCTACAACGGAGGGCCGGGCTCGGCCACTGTCTGGCTTCACATGGGCCTCCTCGGCCCGAAGCGCGTGCAGATGGCGTTGGAAGGCTTTCAGCCCGCTCCCCCCTATCGCCTGGTTGCGAACGAGCACTCGATCCTCGACGTGACCGACGTCGTCGCCATCGACGCCATCTCGACCGGGTTCAGCCGCGCCGTCGACGGCGAAGACCCGAAGCAGTTTCACGGGGTCGAGCCGGACATCGAGGCGTTCTCGGAGTTCATCCGCCTCTACGTCACCCGGTTCGATCGCTGGTCGTCCCCCAAGTACCTCTTCGGCGAGAGCTACGGGACCGTGCGCTCGGCGGGCGTCTCGGAAAAGCTTCAATCGAGCCACGGGATCGAGCTGAACGGCATCGTCCTGGTGTCGTCGGTCATCGACTTTTCGACGCTCCGGGACGCGACCGGGAACGATCTGCACTACGTGACGTTTCTTCCGACCTACACGGCTACCGCCTGGTTCCACAAGAAGCTCCCCTCGGACCTGATGGGCTCCCTCGAGAGCACCCTGGATCAGGCGCGGGAGTTCGCCTTCGGGGAGTACCTGCTCGCGCTCACCAGGGGAAATCGGCTGACGGCGCAGGAGCGATCGGCGATGGCGGAGCGGGTGGCCCGCTTCACCGGTCTCTCGGCGGAGTACGTGGCGAGCGCGAACCTGCGCGTCAACCCGGCGAGATTCCGAAAGGAGCTGCTGCGCGACCGGCGGCTCATGTTGGGAAGGCTCGACGGCCGTTTCACCGGCATCGACGCCGATGCCGCGGGAGAGCGGCAGGAGTTCGACCCGTCGAACACCGCGCTCCAGGGCGCTTACACCGCGCTCTTCAACGACTACGTGCGGAGCGAGCTCGAGTGGGAGTCCGATCTCCAATACTACACGAGCGGCGACGTACGTCCGTGGGACTACAACACCCAGTATCAGGCGCATTACCTCAATCTTCTCGACTCGCTCCGCACCGCGATGGCGCGAAACCCGTTCCTGAAGGTCCTCGTCGCCAACGGCTACTACGACTCGGCGACGCCTTTCGCCGCCACCGAGTGGACGTTCGACCATCTGGGGTTCGAGCCGACCTTCCGGGAGCGGGTGCAGATGACGTACTACGGGGCCGGCCACATGATGTACATCCATCCGGAGATGCTGGCTCAGATGAAGACAGACCTCGCCCGGTTCTACGAGTCGACGCGCGCCTCCGCGACCGAACGAGGGATCCCCCCGACCGAGCCGCAATAGGCCGACCATGATGAAACCCGCGTTCCTCGCGCTCCTGGTTACGGCCTCGACGGCAGGCGCACAGGATTGGCCCCAGTGGCGGGGGCCGAATCGAGACGGCGCGGCGTCGTCGTTCCGCGACCCGGCTTCCTGGCCCGAGCGTCTCCGCGAGAAATGGAAGATCGACGTCGGCTCCGGCTATGCGACGCCGCTCGTCGTCGGCGATCGTCTCTACGTCTACACCCGGCAGGGCGAAGACGAAGTGCTGACGGCGCTCGCGGCCGACTCCGGCGATCTCCTATGGCGATCGAGCTATCCGGCGCCGTTCGAGATGAAATCGGCGACGAAGCGACACGGCCCGGGTCCGAAATCGACACCGGCGTTCGCGGACGGCCGCCTGTTCACCCTCGGCATGAGCGGCATGGTGACGGCGTACGAGGCCGAAAGCGGAAAGCAGCTCTGGCAGAAGCCGGCGCCCCCGGTCGAGCCCCTCTACCACACCGCGATGTCGCCGCTGGTCGACGGCGCCCTGGTCATCCTCCACGTGGGAGGACACGACGACGGCGCGCTCACGGCTTTCGACGCCGCGACCGGCGCCGTGCGGTGGAGCTGGGACGGGGACGGGCCGGCGTACGGGTCGCCGATGGTCTTCGAGCTCGCGGGAGTCCGCCAGGTCGTCACCTTCACTCAGGAGAACTTCCTCGGGGTCTCGGCGTCGGCGGGCGAGCTCTTGTGGCGCCGTCCATTCGTAACCCCGAGCACCACCACTTCCCAGACTCCGATCCTCTACAAGAACACCGTCATTCAGACGGGCCGCGCCAACGGGATTACCGCGTTTCAGGTCGTCCGCCGGGGCGACGGGTTTCTGACGGTGGACCTCTGGCATACCGACGAGGTGTCGCTCCACATGACGAACGGCGTCGTGGTCGACGGCGTTCTCTTCGGCCTCTCTCACCTGAACAGCGGCCAGTACTTCGCCCTCGACCTCGACGCCGGGAAGGTGCTGTGGACGAGCGAGCCGCGCCAGGCGGAGAACGCCGCGATGATTCGCGCGGGGAGCGCGATCCTGTCGCTCGAAGACGACGCCGAGCTCGTAGTGATTCGGAACAGCCGGACCACGTTCGAGCCGCTGAAGCGCTACGAGGTCGCCGCCAGCGCCACCTGGGCCCAGCCGACGCTCTCCGGCAATCGCTTGTTCGTGAAAGACGTCTCGACCCTGGCGCTGCTACTGCTGGAGTGAGCCCGACCCTTGATAGGATTGGCAGCACCATGCTATGGGAACTGGGCCTCGCGGCCGCGTCTCTCGCACCGTCAGCTTCCATCGACGACGTCTTCCAGCTGCGATCCCTGAGCGAGATTCACCTCGATGGCCGCGGAGAGAGAGCGGTCCTCGTCGTCGGCCGGTCCGACCTGGACTCGAATCGCGTGGAATCGAGCCTCTGGATTCTGGAAGTCGCTTCCGGCCGGAGCTCTCCCCTCACCCACGGGGGTTACCGGGACGAGCGGCCGCGCTGGTCTCCCGACGGAACGCGCATCGCGTTCCTCTCGAGCCGCGCCGGCAACCGGAGCGTCTTCGTAGTCGAGGCCGCGGGCGGAGACCCGATCGAGGCCGTCCGCGGCCCGCAGGACGTCGAGCGTTTCGCGTGGCTTCCCGACGGCTCGGGATTCCTGTTCACGATGCGCGAGGGTGCGGTGTCCCGTCTCTTTCGCCGGACGCCCGGCGATCTCTTCGCGGCGGCGCTGACGCCTTCGGGCGAGCACGTCGACGCCATCGACGTCGCCCGGGGAGCGGACGGGCGCACCCGGGTCGCGTTCACGGTGCAGCCTTCGCCCGAGGTCCGGGACGGACGGCTTCACTCCGACCTGAGGATCCTCGACATCGACACCCGCGAGACCCGGGAGCTCGTACGCCGGCCGGGTCTCGATCGTTCGCCGCGATTCTCGCCGGACGGACTCCAGGTTGCGTTCGTTTCGATGGGTGGAAAAGCGGATTGGCTCGCGAACTATTTCTTGTTCACCGTCGGCGTCGACGGAACAGGGCTCCACAACGTAACCGAAGGCTTCGACGAGCGGGTCGAGTACCACGTGCCGGAAGGCGAGATCTCGTTTCGCTGGTCACCGGATGGCCGGTGGCTCCACTTTCTCGGTCTCCGAGGGCTCGACCAGCGCGTCTGGAGCGCGGAAGTGCGGGGGGGCGCGATCTCTCCCGCGAGTCCCAGCGACGAGAAGAAGGGAGTCACCTCGTTCGACGTTTCGCCGGGCGGCGACGTCTTCGGGATCGCGAGCGACTCCTCCACCCCCGCGGAAGTTTTCTCGTTCTCGCGCTCCGGGACCGGGGCGCGGCCGTTGACGTCGATCAACGCCGACTACCCTCTGGCCGGCGTCGGTCCGACGGAGCGCCTCCGCTACGAGGCGAAGGACGGACTTCCGCTCGAGGGCCTGCTTTTGAAGCCTCCGGGTGCGGCTTCGGGAAAGGCGCTGCCGCTCCTCGTCGTCGTGCACGGCGGCCCCATGGGCGTCTTCGACGACGGCTTCGAGCCCCGTCGAGGGGTCTATCCCGTGCACGCGTTCGCCGCCGCCGGATACCTCGTGTTCCTGCCGAATCCGCGAGGCTCGGGCGGCTTCTGGGAGAGCTTCCGCAAGGCCGCCGTCGGCGAGTGGGGATACGCCGACTACGAGGACGTCCTCCGGGGCGTCGATCTCCTGGTGGAACGGGGCTTCGCCGACCCCGAGCGGATGGGAGTCATGGGGTGGAGCTACGGCGGCTACATGACGGCGTGGGCGATCACCCAGACCGACAGGTTTCGCGCGGCCTCGATCGGCGCCGCGATCACGAACCCTTACAGCTTCTGGGGCCTGACCGACATCCCCGAGTTCGTCGAGGCCTACTTCGGCGGCAAGCCGTGGGAGGGACATACCGACTACCTGCGCCACGCGCCCGAACATCACGTCGCGCGCGCCAGGACCCCGAGTCTCATCCAGCACGGCGAGGCGGACCGCAGGGTGCCGATCTCCCAGGGGTTGAGCTTCCATCGCGCGCTCGCGAGCCAGGGTGTCGAGGTCGAGATGGTCTCTTACCCCGGTGAGGGCCACGAGATCCGCGAGCCGAGACATGTGAAAGACGCCATGCAGATGAACTTCGCGTGGTTCGAGCGGTGGATGAGCTCCGAGAAGGGGTCCTCGCCGGTATCGCGCCCGCATTGAGATCGAGGATGATAATGAGAATGACCATGACCCGGATTCGTGTCGTACTCATCGCTTGCCTTCTCGCGAGCTCGCCCGCGGGGGCCACGTGGTCGGTCATCGCCGTCGACAGCGCGAGCGGAGTCGTGGTGATTTCTTCCGCCACCTGCGTTCTCCAGGAACGCTTCGCCACCTTCCCCGCGACCGGCTTGAAGGACATCCAGGCCATCGTCGTTCCCGGGGTCGGGGTCGCGGCCGCCCAGGCTTCCGTCGATCGGACGCGCGCGAACCAGAAGCTCATCTTCTCCGAGCTTTCCCGGGGAACGCCGCCCGCCGAGATCCTCGAGCGGCTCAAGAGCGATCCTCAGATCGCGAGCCGGCAGTTCGGCATCGTCGACCTCGAGGGGAGGAGCGCCGGTTTCACCGGGGTGGAGACGCGCCCCTTCTCACTCGACGCCCAGGGCCGGGTGGCGGGGACGGGCATTCACTACTCGGTTCAAGGCAACATTCTCGCCAGCGACGAGGTGGTCCACGCCGCCGCCCGGGCGTTCGAGGGGGCTTCGGGGTCGCTCTCCGATCGTGTCATGGCGGCGATGGAAGCCGCGGACGCCGAAGGCGGAGACGGGCGCTGCACCTGCGAGACGGAGCCGAAGACGAAGGCCCCCTGCCAGGGCAAGACCTCCCACGTCGCCTACATCCTCCAGGCCGAAAAGGTCGACGGAAACGGAGAGTCCTTCAACGACGGCACCTACAGCCTCCTCATCGAGGTCACCGATGAGAACATCGAAGCCCACGAGGACGCGAACCCGGTGAGGACTCTGCGCATGCGCTACGACCGGAAAATGCTCCTTTCTCGCCGCGGGATCCTGTAAGATGAGAGCGCACGAGGGGGAACTGAAGGAGAAGCATTCCAATGAAACCGATTCGATACACGCTTATGGTCGCCCTCGCCCTCGCGGTGTGCGCCGCCGTCTCCTCGACGGCCGTTGCCGCTGACGGAAAGGCGATATTTCTTGGGCAGAAGTGTAATCTCTGCCACACGATCGACTCCCAAAGTATCGCCAAGACCTCCGAGAAGATGAAGGCCCCCGACCTCTCCAACGCGGCCGGTCTGGTCGAGAGCGCGGATTGGCTGAAGTCCTTCCTCAAGAAGGAAGTGAAGAAGGACGACAAGGCCCACCAGCGCGAGTTCAAGGGGACCCCTGAGGAGCTGGACACCGTCGTTCAGTGGCTCATGACGCTGAAGAAGCCCTGATCGCCTTTCCCTGATTCCGCAGGACAACCACCACCCCACAGGAGGTCCAATGGCTGAGGGCCGGCCTCTCGGACGCCGCACGTTCGTGGACTATCTGCTCGGCGGCGGCATCCTCGCATCGCTCGTTTCCTTTCTCTACCCCGTCGTCCGATTCATCATGCCGCCTCCGATCCGGGAGGCGATCGAGACCAACGTGGTCGCGGCCAGGGTGGGAGAGCTTCAACCCAACTCTGGAAAAGTCTTCAAGTTCGGGCGAAGACCCGCGCTCCTCGTCAACACCCCCGGGGGCGAGCTCCGGGCGTACGACGGCATCTGCACCCACCTCAACTGCACCATCCAGTACCGCTCGGACTTCGGTCAGATCTGGTGCGCCTGCCACAACGGCTTCTACGACGTATC
>DAISKN010000023.1:0-20754 GCA_036820975.1 Acidobacteriota bacterium
CGCCGACGCGGTCGGCCTCGACCTCGGAACCAGCTCCGTCGTCTCCGCGCGCCAGAACGGGCGCGGCATCCAGGCCGAAGCCGAGCTCAACGCTTTCATCGAGCTGCCCACGTCGCGGTTCACCGAGCAGATCCTTCACCAGAACGAGATCGACTTCGTTCGCGAGAACGGTCACCTGGTGGTGTTCGGAAACGGGGCCTTTCGATTCGCCAACATGTTCAATACCGAGACCAGGCGTCCCATGCGCCACGGGCTGGTCAACGCGAGCGAGCCCTACGCCCAGAAGCTCCTCGAAGTCATCGTCGCGAAGCTCGTGGGGAAGCCCCGCTCCAAAAGCCAGCCGGAGCTCGTCTGTTTCAGCGTCCCCGGAGCCCCCAAGGGCGCGCCTTCCAGCCTCGTGTACCACGAGGCCCTGATGAAGCAGATGCTCGAGGGCAAAGGATTCGAAGCCCGCTCCATCAACGAGGGGCTGGCGGTCGTGTTCTCCGAGCTCGAGAAAGAGAACTTCTCCGGCATCGGCATCAGCTTCGGCGGCGGTCTGACCAACGTCTGCCTCGCGTACCTCTCGGTGCCGGTCTTCACTTTCGCCGTCGACAAGGGCGGGGACGACGTGGACGAAGCGGTGGGTGAAGTGACGGGCGAGACCGCGACCCGGGTCAAGGCGATCAAGGAAGAGGGACTCGACCTCACTCACAAGCCCCGAAGCAAGGTCGGAGGCGCCCTGCACATCTACTACGAAGATCTCATCGACACCGTGGTGGACGCGATCGCCGAAGCCCTTTCGCGGGCCGAGAGGATGCCGAAGCTCGATCGCCCCCTTCCCGTGGTGCTCGGCGGCGGGTCCGCGCTTCCCAAGGGGTTCGCCCAGCGGTTCGCCCGGGCGCTCGAAGCGAAGAAGCTCCCGATCGCGCTCGGCGAAGTGAAGCTCGCCCGGGAGCCTCTCACGGCGACGGCGCGCGGCGCCCTTCTCGCGGCCCTCTACGAGAACTGATTTCGTTCGGCGAAGCTCGCAAGGAGAACTACGATGGAGACCGTGATCTCGAACGGAGAGGGACGCATCGGCCTGGACGTGGGCACGAGCAAGCTCATGACTATCCGCCAGTCCGGAAACCAGCTCAAAGCCTCGATCGAAGTGAACGCGTTCCTTCCCCTCCCCTACTCCCGTATTACCGAGAACATCCTCCTCCAGAACAAGGTCCACTACTACCAGAGCAACGGGCATTTCTACGTCTACGGGAACAACGCCGAGAAATTCGCGGGGCTCTTCAACTCCGAGACCCGCCGGCCGATGAGCCGGGGGCTCATCAACCCCAACGAGCCCTCGGCCCTGACCCTGATCAAGGTCATGCTCCAGGGGCTCTTGAAGAAGCCCAAGGGCAAAGACGAGCTCGTCTGCTTCTCCGTTCCCGGCGCCCCCGCCGATTCCCCGAACGATCTCATCTACCACGAACAGCTCCTGAAGGGGTTCCTCACGGAGCTCGGCTACCAGGCGAAGAGCGTCAACGAGGGCCTCGCGATCGTGTTCTCCGAGCTCGAGAGCGAGAACTTCACCGGCATCGGCATCTCCGCCGGAGGCGGAATGTGCAACGCCTGCCTCGCCTACCTGTCGGTTCCCGTGGTCTCGTTCTCCACGTCGAAGGCGGGAGACTACATCGACCAGAGCGTGGGCTCGGTGACCGGCGAGTCGGCGACCCGGGTGAAGATGGTGAAGGAGCAGTCGCTCGACCTCGCCCGCTCCCCGAAGGACAAGCTCGAGGAAGCGCTCCACATCTACTACGACGACATGATCGCGACGCTCATCTCGACCCTCAACGAGTCCGTAGCCCGGGCCTCGAGCGAGTCCCACAAGCTCGACCGCGCCGTGCCGGTAGTGCTCGCCGGCGGGACGGCGCAGCCGCGGGGGTTCCGCGAGCGGTTCGAGAAGGCTCTACTCCAGTCGAAGTGCCCGGTGCCGATCTCGGAGGTGAGGCTCTCGCCTCACCCCACGCAGGCCACCGCCAAAGGCGCTTATATCGCCGCGGTCTACGACAACTAGGAGTGTAAGAAGGGGGATGGGGAGATAGGAGGAGATAGGGGGGATGAATCAGAGCCCTATCCGTATCCCCCTATCCCCTCCTATCGCCACCTCCCCCTTTCTTGAACCGGCGTCGAGTGGTGGCTCTTGAGCTCCGCACCCGCCAGCTTTCTCGCGCATCGGTCGCTGCAGCGGAGCCTCGACCGGTACTCCTCCCGCGTGCCCGATCCCGGCGAGAAGCTCTGGTTCATCAAGAGAACCATCGAGTCCTTCGAGGCGAAGCCGGCGGCGCTCAAGAGGACTCCGCTCACGCGCTCTCTTCTCCTCCATTTCGTCTCCATCGAGACCCTCGGCGAGCTGGTCTTCGGTCCGCGCCGCGGAGTCGTCTCCCTGCCCCTCCCCGCCTTGTGGGGCCTATACCGCCTCCGCCACGCCGCATTCGTCCTTCTGGCCCTCGCCCTCACCTCGGGGGTCGTCGCCGCCGGCGCCTACGGTTACGGTCTCGCGCGCGCGGGTACCGACTGGGTGTTCGAGCAGATCTCTCCCCCGCCCGCCGCCGGCGGACTGGAAGCGCCCGCTCTCGCGGCCGAACGGATAGGCAGCGCCCCCAAGGAAGTCTGGCTCGTCACCCAGGAAGCCGACGAGGAGCTCTGGAGCAACGGACTTCGAGTGGTAACCACGTTCGAAACCAGGGGCGAGCCCCGTCAATTCTTCGCGTTCCCGAGGGACGGCTCGCCGCCGGTGCCTATGGGACCGACGCCCGTCGGGATCGTCTATCACGCGAGCGAGAGCGACATGGCGCCCTTCGGGGCGGCCTTCAATCGCGACATCCTTTCGACCACTCGCGACCTCGTCGGCTGGCTCAGCCGCCGCCGGATCTACCACTACATCATCGACCGCTTCGGTCAGGTCTATCGCCTGGTCTCCGACGACACCGTGGCCATCCACGCCGGAGTCTCCATCTGGGGCGACGAAGAGAACTACTATTTCAACCTCAACGAGAGCTTCATCGGAATCGCCTTCGAGAGCCAGTGGAGCGCCGCCGGCGGCGACGCCATCACCACCGCGCAGATCCAGGCGGCGCTCAGCCTCACCGACCTGCTGCGCGCGCGCTACCGCATCGAGGACCTCAACTGCGTTCCTCACGGCCTCGTCTCGGTGAGCGCGGGAAAGAAGCTCATCGGCTACCACGCCGATTGGGCGAGGAATTTTCCCTTCGCCGCTCTGGGCCTCCGGGACAACTATCAGGTGCCTCCGCCGAGCATCACCGCCTTCGGGTTCGGCTACGACGAGGACCTGGTATCGCGCCTCGGAGGCTCGCTGTGGCCGGGAGTCGCCGCCGCGGAGGGGGAACTGGCGAAGAGGGCGGAAAGCGACGGTGTCGAGATCGGAGCCCTCAAAACGCGGCTCCAGCGACGTTACCACGAGAACGTGGAGGTGGCGCAGCTGGCGCGCAGCTCGCAACCGACGCGATCGAGCGGGTCCGACCGCGGCCACAGCACGCGAGCGACGAGCCCCTAGCTCATCGAGCAGGCGCCGGGGCCGCGGGGATCGCCGCAGGTCCCGCAGGCGCCCGGCCCCTCCGCGCGGGCGGGCCGGCGCGAGCTTCCCGTCACCGCGGTGAACGTCGAAAGCAGCTTTTCGAGCTTCGCGCTCCGGCACGAGGGGCACTGCGGTCGCTCGCGACCGCGCACCAGGGTCTCGAACTCGTTCTCGCACTCCTTGCAGCGGTACTCGAATATCGGCATCGGCTCGTTCTCCCGGGCCCTCAGGCGGTCGGGGCGCTCATGTAATCGGCCCAATGGCCGGCCACGTAGCGCACGCTCTCGATCAAGCGATCGACCTCCTCGGGCATGTTGTACATATGGGTCGATGCGCGCACCGCGTTCAGATTCCCGGTCCTCATGTCCCGAATGAAGATCCGATCCCGCTCCATGATGGCGTCCTTGATGTTCTTCATCGGAATCTGCCGGATCGAGAACAGCGTCAGCCCGCAGCTCAGCTCCGGGCTCTTCGAAGTCCAGAGCTTCACCCCGTCGATCTCCTCGAGGCCCTCTCTCAGGCGGCTCGACAGCTCCCGCACCCTGGCCTCGATGTTCTTCTTGCCGATGGTCTCCTGGAGCTCGACCGCGGCGAGCATCCCCAGCGCCGAGGGGACGTCGCGCTGCCCGCAGTCCTCGTATTTCCGCGCGTCCTTGTGAAAGTTGCGGACCCCGTCCGCGCCCATCGAGCCGCCCGCGCCCATCAGCGGCCAGATTCGATCCTGCAGGTCCTGGCGGAAATAGCTGAGCCCCGTGCCCGTGCCGCAGAGGAGCCATTTCTGACCGGCGGCGGCGTAGTGATCGCAGCCGATATCGTGGAGATCGAGATCGATCATTCCCAGCGGATGGGCTCCGTCGACGGAGGTCAGAATGCCCCTGCGCCGCGCCATGTCCGAGATCGCCTTCATCGGCATCAAAAGGCCGGTGACGTACGTCATGTGGCTTATCATGATGGCCCGGGTCTTGGGAGTAATCGCCTTCTCGTACAGCGCGACAACCTGATCGACGCTCTCCGGAGGCGAGGGGATGTCGACGCGCACGATCTTGATACCCCGCCTCTTTTCCAGCATGAGATAGGGCTCGACGCCGCCGTCGTGCTCGTGGTTGCACATCAGGATCTCGTCGCCTTCGCGCCAATCGATTCCGTGGGCGAAGACGTTCATCCCCTCGGTGGTGCTGCGGGTGTAGGCGATCTCCTCGGGCGAAGCCCCGACGAAGCGCGCGAGAGCCTTCCGCTTCTCGTGAAGCTCCTCGTTTCGATAGCCGTTGGTGGGGTCGGCGCCGATCTCCCGCGCCACTCTCTCGTTCTCGTCCTGCACCACCATGGGCACCGGCCCCAGAGTGCCGTTGTTCATGAAGGTAAGGCCGTCGACCAGGTCGAACTGGGAGCGCACCTTCCACCAGTACCGCTCGTCCGGCGCCGCAGACGGCGCCAGGTCGGAGAGAGCGAGGGCGGGTGTCGGCCTGGGGACTTCCCCCGAGGCGGGAAGCGGGCGGAGGGCGAGGCCCGAGACAGCGGCGGCGCTTCCCCCGAGAAATTGGCGGCGCGAGATCGACGTCCTGGAATCGCTCATTGAATCCCTCCCTTTCGGCGGTTTCCCATCCGAGAAAGGATAGATCCTCGGGGGGCCGCGATTCCAGTGAAAGCCGGGCGTCTGGCGCATCGCTTCCGCGGGGCCCCCCTCGGCCTGAAGAGGTCGGCGAAGCATTCCCACTTGGCGGGCCGGGCTCCCGCCTCTGCGCTTCCGCCCTCGCCCTCCGGGCTCCGGCGGGATTTCGACGAAGCCTTGGCGAAGGCGCACGCTCCGCTCGCGCGGGGCTGCGGAAGCATTTCTTCCGCAGCCTGCTAGTGCAGGAACAGCACCGCGGTCAAAGGGCCGACCCGGAAGGCGAGCGGGAAGCTTATCTCCATGACCAGCTGCGCCCACATTTGACTGAGGACGAACAATCCGACGCTCAGCACCGCGATCCTCGCCATGCGTTCTCGATCGACGCTCACGGCTATGACTCCTCGAATGAAGGTTGAGCCAGGAGGTCCATCTCGAACAAAAAATGAATAGCGGACCTCAGGGCGACGATTATCGAGGCGTCGCCGAGGGCTGTCTAGAGTGAGGATTTCCCTAGTCGGTGATTCCCCACGTTTCGACTCCCCCGCCGCCGGTAAAGGTGGGTTCCCCCCCGCCCGGGTCCACGTTTGCAATCGGCGCTCTCGACTTGGGATGCTCTCGCCATGACGATCGACGAGCTCCGCACCCTCTTCGCCTACGACTCCTGGGCCAACGAGCTGCTGCTCGATGCCGCCCGGGGAATTCCCGAGGAATCGTTGCGCCGCGACCTGGGGACCTCGCACCAGAGTATTCTCGGCACTCTCGTCCATCTGGTGGCTGCCGAGGAGCTCTGGCTCTCGCGCTTCAAACGCGGTTCCCACTCGAGGCTCACCGGGGTCGACGAGGTTCCCAGCCTCGACGCCCTCGTTTCCTGGTGGGGAGCGGTGCGAGCCGAAAGGGACGCCTACATCGCCTCGCTCGGGGAGGCCGACCTCGAGCGCGAGATGGACATGACCACGACCGCGGGAGCGTCCTACCGGCACAGCTACTCCGACATGTTCCGCCACCTCGCGAACCATTCCACCTATCACCGGGGGCAGGCGGCCGCCATGCTCCGTCAGCTCGGCGCGAAGCCGCCTTCGACCGATCTCATTCGCTTCTACCGGGAGTCTCGCTGACGGACTCGTAGCTCCGCGACCGCAGTTCCCCTATACTATGCGGTTTGGTAGACATGAAAGCGCGCTCCGACCCTGATGGCGCGGGCCCGACGCCCTCGACCAAGGGAGGCCGTGTCGTCGAAACCGCCTTTCGACGAAAGGCGCTCGTCCTCGCCGCCTTTCTCATGGTGGCCGCGACGGTCCTCAACTCGCTCTTCGGCGAGCGCGGCATCTTCGGCCTCCTGAAGGCGCAGAAGGAGCACGAACATCTTCTTCTGGAAGTCGAAGCGCTGGAGGCGGAGAACGATCGGCTATCAGCTCAGATCCATGCCTTGAGGAGCGACCCTCTGGTGGTGGAGCGCCTGGCCCGCGAGACGCTGGGGATGGCGCGCGAAGGAGAAGTCGTCCTCACCATTCGTCATCCCGAGCCGCGCTGAGCCGCCGAAGACTCTCCTTCTCCCGAAAGGACGGCCGCAAGCTCTCCTCCCCACAGAAGGAGCACGGCCGACAGGTTCACCCATAGGAGAAAGATGACCACCGTCGCCAGAGCGCCGTAGGTTCGGGTGTAGGTCGCGATGTGACTCGCGTAGTAGGTGAGCCCGATCTTCAGACCCTCCCAGAGCGTGCCCGCGACGAAGCCGGCGGCAAAAGCCGCCCGCGACGGCACCTCCCGGGCGGGAACCATCCAGTACACGAGGAAGAAGGCGAGAATCGCCATCGCCCAGGGGACGAGGTACCGGCTCACGACTCCGTTCACCATCTGGTAGAGAGGCGCGTCACGAAGGGCGGCGAACGCGCTCTGGTCGACGAAGCGATCCACCGCGGCCAGGACGTATCCGAGGACCATACCGGCGACCAGGAGCACGCTCAGGAGCCCGACGACTCCGAACGCCAAGAGCTTCCTGAGAGCCCAGTGTCTCGGCTGCTCGACCTCGAACACCCGGTCCAGGCTCGCCTCGATCTTGTTGAAGACCATGCTGGCGCTCCAGACCGCGATCGGAAGGTAGAAGAGCCCCGACCAGATCCCTTCCTGCAGAGACCTCACCTGCGTCATCACCCACGGGGGCAGAGCGTAGAGCACGTTCCGAAGCAGGAGCTCCGTTCCCCGCTCCGCCGCCTCGAGCGAGCCGAAGAGCTGGGCGCCAACCGCCACCAGAACCACGGTGAGAGGGAGGAAGGAGAGCAGGGCGAAGTAGGCGATCACCGCGGCTCGATCGAAGCATTGGTGGCGGCGGAATTTCGAGACCGCGCGGACGACGTACCGGATCCACAACCTGGGCCGATCCATGGCCGGGTATTGTAGACTCGACAGGCTCATTTCCTGGAAGCCTCGATGGACCGAAAGCAGCCGTCGTCCCTCGACTACGAGTCCCTGCTCCACGAGCTCGCGCTCAAGAACTGGCGGAGATCTCTTCTCGCTGCGGATTTTCCCCGCGCGCTCCAGAACGCGGACCAGCTCGCGCGGTCGCGGGACCGCTTCTGGCGATGGCAGGGCTCGCTCGACAAGGCGGTGACGCACCTCTGTCAGGGACGGAGCGAGAGCGCCCGGGAGTCGCTCGAGGCCGCGAAGGCGTGCTTTCGGGAAGTCCCAGGGCTCCGGGCGCCCGCGCTCGAGATCGAAGCTCACTTCTGGATGGAAACGGGAAGGCCGCGTCGCGCTCTCGAAGCCGCGCTCGAGGCGGATGTCGAGACTCCGGTTCTCTCGTACCTCCGCGGTCTCGCCCATGCCCGCCTCGCTCAGCGCGAATCAGCCGAGTCGATCGCCCGGGATCTCGCCCGTCCGGGATCTCCCCTCGGGCGCGCCCTCTCTCGGCACGTCGCCGCCGAGACCAGGCCCGAGGCCGCGGTCGAGCTCCTCACCGAGGGCGAATCGAGCCTCGCGCTCACCGAAGGCGGCGCGGCGTCCGCGGGAATCCTCGTCCGCTTCGCGCTCGCCTCGGCGCTGCTCGAACGACGCAAAATGGAGTCCGCTCTCGCTGCCTTCGACGAGGTGCTGCGCGATGCCGAGGCAGTGCTCCACTGGCCCATACCTTTCATCCGCGCGCTCTTCTTTCGAGGGCGCATACACGCGCTCGGCGGAAACGAGCCGGGAGCGAGCGCGGACGGAGCGAGGTTCCTATCCTGGTGGGCGATGGGCGACCTGGACCGGGAGCGAGTCGACGAAGCCCGTCACTGGGTGAAGTCGTAGGCGAGCTTCAGAACCTCGCCGCGCCTTCGAACGACGATTCGAATCTCGTCCTGATCGACGAGGCGGGCGATGAGCTCCCAGAGGGCTTCGACCCCGACGAGCGGCTCGCCATTGATGCTGACGAGAAGGTCTCCGGGGAGCAGACCCGTTTCGGAGAGGAGAGTGCCGTCGGGGAGCCGCGCGACGCTGAGTCCCCTGACCTCGCCCTCTTCGACCCGCGGGGTGAGATTGGTCTCGCTCAGGATGACCGGGATCTCTTTCTCGAGGCGCGCGCGCGCCACCTCGCGCGGAAACGCTCGCCGGATCCATTCCGAATCTCCGTCCCCTTTCGGCTCCGGCTCCTCGGGTCCCGCCGGAGGCGGCGCTCCCGCCAGGAACAGGCGCAACTCCGAATCCCGCCTCTGGAGTCGAACGTACCCTTTCGCGACCTCGAGGAGAACGTACCCCTGGAGCTCCTGGCCCACGCGAAGGATCTGAGCTCGTCCCGCCTCGGACCGGCGAACGAGCGCCACGGAATCCGCCGGGTTCTCGGCGACGATGACTCCATCGAGAAGCAGCCCGGGGTCTTTCTCCATCGCCGGGGCGAGCAGCGAAACCCACACCAAGGCGCCGATCGGGTAGGTGACGGGGATCATGACCTTACAGCACGAGCATAGGCGGTGTCCTGGATCCGGTCAAGCGCGAGGCGCGAAAGACGGGTGTCACGGGCGGCTTGTGCTATATTGCCGAAGTCCGCTGTAAGTCTTTTCTATCAAGGTAGTTCATGGCTTCCGAACCTCATGTGCCGAGGTCGCGACTGCCGGAGCCGAAGCGGGTATGACGCGATTCCTACTGAGGACGCACGCTGGAAGGATCCTGAGCGTCCTCATTCTCACCCGGCTTCTGGGAGCGATCCTGCCGTCATGGCCGGCATGGATGACCTCGCTGTCGAGCGCCGGCCTCTGGGTCTACGCCATCGGCTTTCTGCTCTGGCGGGTCTCCCGGCTGCGAACGAAGCTGCTCTGGCGCATCCGGCGCAAACTCGTGATCTCCTATCTGTTGATCGGTCTGGTGCCGACGCTCCTCATCCTGTTCTTCTTCCTCCTGAGCGCGTTTTTCATCGTGGGACAGGTGAGCTCCTACGTGCTGAACACCGAGATCAGGCGCGTCGATTCCGAGATGGCCAAGAGCGCCGACCTCGCGATCGCCGACCTGCTCGGATCGCGGCGCGGCGCCGCGCACGTCAAGGACGAGGCTGTCCGCGCCGTACTCCAGGCGCGCATCGCCCCGCTTTCGAACGGTTTTCCGGGCTCGGGCGCCCTCTATCTCGAGCACCGCCGCGGTCGCATCCAGCGCGTCATCGCTTCCGATGGATTTCCGCATCCTCCGCAGGTCGGCACTCCCCTCCCCACCTGGATGGAATCGGCCTACCAGGGACCCATACGAATCGGAAACGAGAACTACCTCGCGGGCACGTCGACGCCGACTCCGGAAGGCGTCAGCGTGCTCGTCGTTTCTCCGCTCCGAAACGTTCTCGACCATGCCGCGGTGGGAATGGGCTTTCATATCGACCAACTGGTGACCGGCATGTCCGACGAGGCGCAGCGGAGCTCGCTTCTCGTCGTGGATCCGCGAACCGCGGCGATCGCTCCTCAGGTCCACCCGGGGCAACGGCCCTTCACCCTTCCCTGGCTCACCCTTCTCCAGTCGCGAAGCCTCGACGCGCCTCGGGAGCAGGATACGGAGCTGGTCTTCGTGCAGTTCGGCTTCGCTCCGATGAGCCTCTACGACGCCGTGGCCCGCAACGCGCTTCAGCTCGGCCCGGATGGTCCCGACCTGGGAAAGGTGATCCTCTGGGTTCTCGCTCTTCTCGCGGCGCTCTTCCTGGTGATCGAGGTTTCCGCGATCTTCGTGGGGCTGGTGCTCGCCCGCTCCATCACCGGCTCGGTCCACGCGTTGAGCCAGGGCACGGAGCACGTCAGGCAGGGGGACTTCGGCTACAAGGTGCAGGTCCGCTCACGGGACCAGCTGGGGGAGCTCGCCGATTCCTTCAATCTGATGACCAGCAGCATCCAGAACCTTCTGACCCAGTCGGCCGAGAAGGAGCGACTGGAAGAAGAGCTGCGCATCGCGCGAACGATCCAGATGAGTCTCCTGCCCAAGGACCGGGTCAGCGTCCCCGGGCTCTCCATCGCCGCGCTCTGCCTTCCGGCGAACGAGGTGGGGGGCGACTACTACGATTTCATCCCACTCAGCGACGGACGCCTCGCGATCCTCATCGCCGACGTTTCGGGCAAGGGCACTTCCGCGGCGCTCTACATGGCGGAGCTCAAGGGCCTGTCGCTGTCGCTCAGCCGGATGTACGACTCCCCCCGCCTCCTGCTCATCGAGGCCAACAAGATACTCGCGGCGAACCTCGACAGCCGCAGCTTCATCACCATGGTCTACGCCATCATCGACGTCAAGCAGAAGAAGATGACCTATGCCCGCGCCGGGCACAACCCGATTCTCCAGATCAGCGCCAACGGCGCTCAGCCGCGGGCCCAGGTCCTCGCCCCCGACGGCATGGGATTGGCCCTGGACCGCGGCTCCCAGTTCGAGAAGATATTGGAGGAGGAGTCGATTTCCCTGACGCAGGGGGATCTCTTCCTCTTCTTCACGGACGGGCTCACCGAGGCGATGAACGACCGCTCCGAGCTCTTCGGCGACGACCGTCTTCGGGCCATCCTGGAGGAGAATGCCGAGCTGCCGATGGAGGAGCTGCGCGAGAAGATGGTCGACGAGGTCTTCAACTTCGCCGGAGGGGCGGTCCAGCACGACGACATGACCATGGTCCTGGTCAAGGTGTTGTAGTACCATGAGACATCCGCCAGAGAGAACGGAACCTCCCCCCGCTGAGTATGACTGTGTCCGCATCCGTCGACCCGTGCGAGCTCGAGAAGAGACTCGGCTACCGATTTCGCGACAAGGACCTCCTGCAGCACGCCTTGACCCACAAGTCCTTCGCTTATGAGTCCGGAGGGAGCCCGCACAACGAGTCCATGGAGTTTCTCGGGGACTCGATCCTGGGGTTCCTGGTCACCGACTTCATATTTCACGAGTTTCCCGAGTTCAGCGAAGGACGGAAATCGAAGATCAAAGCCTACCTGGTGAGCTCGACGACTCTTTCCATGCTGGCGCTCCAGCTGGAGATCCCGAAGTACCTTCGCCTGGGAAGAGGCGAGGAGAAGACCGGAGGGAGGAAGAAGAAAGCGCTTTCGGCGAACGCCTTCGAGGCGGTCATCGCCGCCATCTACCTCGATTCGGGCATCGAGGAGGTCCGCAGCTTCCTGGCGCCGATCTTCCACCCGCTGATCCGCGAGGTGGGAGAAGGGCGGGCGGCGGTCGAGGACCCCAAGACCGCGCTCCAGGAGTATCTCCAGGCGCGAAATCTCGAGGCGGCGCAGTACAAGGTGGCCGCGGAGACCGGGCCCGAGCACCGAAAGACCTTCCACGTCGAGCTCCTCATCGGAGCGCGTACTCTCGGCAGCGCCACCGGACCGACGAAGAAGAACGCGGAGCTCCTGGCGGCGCAGTCCGCCCTGGCGAAGCTCCTCCGGGAAGAGGACGAGAAACCCAGCTGAACCTGCTCGACTCGAGTCAGGGAGGAGTTTCAGCGTAAAGACGCTCTGTTTTCTTCTTTGCGCCTTCGCGCCTCTGCGCCTTTGCGTTTTTTTCCCGGGCTAGTCGCGGTCGGTCACTATGAGCATCAGCACGTGCTCGCCGATGCGGAACTCGTTGTGGTTCTCGAGCTCCGAGCTCTCTATCCGCTCTCCCTGAACGAACGTTCCGTTGGTGCTGTTGAGGTCGGTGACCACCACCCGGGAGCCCAGGACCTCGAGCGTGGCATGCTGCCGGGAGCACTCGGGATCGTCGAGGACGATATCGGAATCGGCGCGTCCCAGGACCGTCTTCACTTTCTGGATCTGGAAGATCTGGCCGCTCGCCTTGCCCTGAAGGACCGCGAGGGAGTACTTCTTGTCCTGCGGGAGGTCGAGTACCTCTGCCACCCGGTGCCCGGTAATGGTCTCTTCCCCGAGGTGCTCGTCGGAGCGGAGCCGGCGCACCCGCGCGGTCGTGTCCCTTTCGCGCACCGGTGGCGGCGAGGCGGTTCCCGCACCCCCCAGGGAGGGGATCGTCGCCGGCTCGGCCTCCGCGGCTCCGATCTCGATCGAGCCTCCGCATTTCTTGCACTTCGCGGTAACGCGAGGTTTTCCCCCGAGCTGGCTCTCGTCGAACCGGTATTTGGTCTGGCAGGTCGGACAGGCGACACGAATCATGGTGCGCAGCGCTTCGTTTAATTCTATCACCGGTCGGGCCGGCTATCTTCCGCTGTAGCGCCGGCCGACGAAGTGCTCCCAATCCCGGATCAGGGTTCCCTCGTCCTTCCCCAGCACTTTGCGCAGGGACCCGTCGACGTCGTTTCCTTCCCCGAGCGCGGCGAGGACGTCGCGGATCCCGCCGATCCCCCGCATCTGGATGAGGTAGTCCACGAACGAAACGGCGGCGGGGTAGAAGATGCGCACGTCGCATTGCGCCGTGGGAAGACAGTGCTGGAAGCTGTTTCCCTCGGCGAGAACCCGCGCGAGGAGACTTCCCTGGTCCGACGCGCGGGTGCCTTCCATGTACTCCGCGACCCCCTCGTGGAGCCATCGAGGAGCGCTCTGCCCGGCGCGCGCGTGGATGAAGGCATGAACGAGCTCGTGGTGAAGCGTCGCGCGAATCTGCTCGTCGACCTGATGGAGTCCTCCGACGGGCATCCGGATCTTGCCGTCGAACAAACCGGCTGACCAATGGGGGCCTCCCATCTCCCGGTACGAGCGCCGGGAGTACAGGATCACCACGACCGGCTCCTCGGGCTCGTAGCCGAGCTGCGAGATCAGCGCGGCCCGGCTGCGCTCGAGCGCGTCGAGCACCATGCGGCCCGTCGTTTCCATGGTCTCGCCCTCGTAGCTGACGATGAAATGCGAGAGCCGCTTCTGGTCGAACCCGGTGGCGGTCCGGGACTCGAGCATCGCCTTTTCGAGAGAGGCGCGAATGGCCGGGTCGTCGCTAAGGGAGAGCGCGAGCCGGAACTCCTCGATGGCCTTGTCCATCTCCTCGCGGTAGTAGTAGACCTTGCCCAGGATGTGATGCATGTCGGCGGCGTTGCCGCGCGCCCCATACGCGAGCGCGGTTCGGGCCCACTTCTCCGCCAGCTCCCAGGATTCGAGCTCGCCGTAGATGACCGCGCGCGCCGTCGCCGTCTGGCTCGATTCCACCGTCCATCGCTCCGCCTCGCCCACGAGTTTCAACGCCTCCTGGAACCGGCGCGCTCGGATCTCCCTGGCGGCGAGAATCAAATGCGCCGCGGCGACGTACTCGCGAAAGGACGGCTCCCCGGGAAAGTCCAGCGCCGCCCTCTTTGCCTGCTCGATGAGCGCCGGCGAAACGGTGCTCTCGTTCAGCTCCGGAAGCTTCGGCAGCTCACGGTCGGGAGCTTCGCTCCCGGGCGTTTCCGCGGGGGCGGGCCGGGGCCGGGGCTCGAACCCGGGAATCACCAGCGCCCTGGGAGCGGGTGGCGGGGGCACTTCGACGATGACTTCCCTCACGCCTCCCTGGCCCGGCGACGCTTCCGTCGATGACCGGGCCTCGGGCACGGGAGCTTCGCTGCTTCGCCGCGTCTGCCAGTAGAAAGCACCAGAGGCGCTGAGTATCACGGAGAGAATGACGACGTTCACCAGGGAAAGGGGACTGCGCGATTCGGCGGGCGCGGCCAACGGACGGCGGGCGGGAGCGACCGGTCGCGCGGGACGCGGCCCTCTGTCGCCGAGCTTCGCGAACACGACGCCGCATCGCGGGCAGGCGGCCGTCTCATCGTCAGAGGCGAAACCGCACTTCGGGCAACGCACTTTGTCGTCTAGGCGGACGCGGCCTCGGAACGCGATCTCGCGACCTCGACGGCCGCCCTCAAGGCCGTGGCGAAGGCCCTCGCGTCTTCCGCACGCGTCGCGCGTCCGAGGCTGACTCGAATCGAGCCCTGCACCTCGCGCGGCGTCAGGCCCATGGCGATCAGCACGTGCGAGGGAGCGATGGCTCCCGCCGAGCAGGCGGCGCCCGTCGAGAGCGCGAACCCCTCCCGATCGAGCTTTTTCACGAGGTCCTCGCCGTCGACGCCGTCGAAGCGGAAGTTCGCGGTATTCGGAGTCCTTTCCGCGCCTTCTCCGTTCAGGTAGCTCGCCGGAATCTCGCGAAGGACCGAGGCCGCGATTTCCTCACGAAGGGCGAGGAGCCGCGCGGACTCCCCCGTCAGGAGCCCCCGGGCGCGTGTCGCCGCCTCTGCGAGTCCCACGATTCCGGCCACGTTCTCCGTGCCCGGACGGCGGGCGCGCTCCTGGCCGCCGCCACGGAAAACCGGCTTGAACGGCGTCCCCCGGCGCACGTAGAGCGCGCCGACGCCCTTGGGCCCGTACAGCTTGTGCGCCGAAAGCGACAGCAGATCGACGAGCGAATCCTCGACACTCACGGGAACCTTCCCGCAGGCCTGGACGGCATCGGTATGAAAGAGAGCGCCGGCGTCGTGGGAGATCCGCGCCAGCTCGCCGCAGGGCTGCACCACGCCCGTCTCGTTGTTGGCGCTCATGATGGAGACCAGGAGCGTGTCCGAACGGAGCGCTCCGCGGAGCGCCTCCACCAGAACCCGCCCGCTGCGGTCCACGGGGAGGTACGTCACCTCGAAGCCCCTCTTCTCCAGGTGTCGCATCACGTTCAGGACGGCGTGGTGCTCGATGGTCGACGTGACGAGAAGCTTTCGCGGACGGGCCTCCTCTTCTTCCGCCGCGACGACTCCGAGGATGGCGAGGTTGTCGGCCTCGGTGCCCGAGGCGGTGAACACTATTTCGCTCCCGGAGGCGGAGAGGAACGATGCCATCGCCTCGCGGGCGTCGAGAATCGCCGCCCTGGCCCGCCGTCCGAACTGATGAATGCTGGAGGGGTTGCCGAAATCGTCGCGGAGATACGGCAGCATGGCCTCCAGAACCTCGGAGGCGAGCGGCGTCGTGGCGTTGTAATCGAGATAAACGGGCGTCGGCATGTCGTGGATCGCCTCGGCTGGGAACTACAGTGATATCAATCCTTTCTACCACAAAAGGGGGGGATCGCCTACCCGAGTACCCTGTGTTAGCATAATCTTCATGGACGAGTCGCCCAACCTCACCGCAACCGGTCTCGATCCGGCGAGCTTCAAGCACATTCAACAGCACCTCGAGGACGGCGTTCTCCGCATCCAGCTCAATCGGCCCGACGCGTCGAACGCCCTCAACCTCGCCGCGCTCGAAGAGCTCGCCTTCGCCCTGGATCAGCTCGAGCTGAAGGAGTCGGCGAAAGTCGTCGTCATCACCGGAAACGACCGCGCTTTTTCCAGCGGCCTCGACGTCGCCGAGCATACCGACGAGAACGTCTATCAGCTCCTGGACGCGTTCCACCGCGTCATCCGGAGAATGATGCAGCTCGAGACCGTCAGCTTCGCGGTGGTGAAGGGGATGGCTCTCGGCGCCGGATGCGAGCTGGCGGCCGCCTGCGACTTCTGTTTCGCTACCGAAGGAGCGAAGCTGGGTCAGCCGGAGCTGAAAGCGGGCCTCTTCCCTACCGTGGCTCCGGTAATCTATCCGCGCATCGTCGGCTTGCATCGCACGTTCGAGCTGATCCTGACGGGGCGCATCTACGATGGACGCGAGGCGGAGTCCATCGGACTCGTGACCCGCGCGCTCGCTCCCGACAAGATCGACGCGGAAGTCGAGAAATGGATCCAGTTTCTCAAGACGTTCTCGACGCCGGTGCTCCGCTTGGCGCGGCGCGCCATCTCCGAAGCCGCCTACATGCCCTTCGAGGACGGCTTGCGGCTGGTCGAGGAGGTCTACCTCAACCAGCTCATGGCCACCGAGGACGCCAAGGAAGGCGTTCGCGCGCTCCGCGAGCGCCGCGCCCCCGTCTGGAAGCACCGCTAGACCTAGCCCGGTCCTGGTAACCCGCCGAGCCCTTGGGATATACTCCCGCATCCTCTTTCGCGAGGGGCCCTTCGGGCCCGTGCTCCCCGAGCGAGGCGCGCACCAGAACTAAGGAGTGTTCATGACTGACTTCGACCTCACCGAGGACCACCTTGCCGTGGAGAAGATGGTCCGAGAATTCGCCCGAGCCGAGGTGGCTCCCCACATCCAGGAGAACGACGCCAAGAAGCACTTCGACCGGTCGATCCTTCCCAAGATGGCGGAGCTCAACATTCTCGGCATCTGCGTCCCGGAAGCTTGGGGCGGCGCCGGGCTCGACTACGTCTCCCTCGGCCTGGCCTGCGAAGAGCTGGAGTACGTCGATACCTCGCTTCGTGTGCTGATGTCGGTTCACGTCGGTCTCAACAGCCTCACGCTGCTGGCGTGGGGCACCGAGGACCAGAAGAAGCGATACCTCGTCCCCCAGGCCCAGGGAAAGAAGATCGCGACGTACGGCCTCACCGAGCCGAATGCCGGGAGCGACGCCGTGGGGATTCAGACCACCGCGATCAAGAAAGGAAATCGCTACGTCCTCAACGGCGAGAAGCAATGGATCTCGCTCGCGCAGATCGCCGACAACTTCCTGGTCATCGGCTGGACCGACCAGGAAAAGAAGAGGAACCGCGATCACTCCGGGCTTTCCGCGTTCATCGTCGAGCGCGGATTCAAGGGGTTCGAGAGCGGAGCCATGACCCACAAGTGGGGAATCCGGGCCGGAAACACCGGCTGGTTCACGCTCACGGACGTGGAAGTTCCCGAGGAGAACCTCGTAGGCAAGGAAGGCGAGGGATTCAAGATCGCGATGTTCGCCCTCGACCAGGGACGATACACCGTGGCCGCCGGCGCCACCGGCCTCATCCGCGCCTGTCTCGACGAAAGCGTCCGCTGGGCCAAGGAGCGGCAGGCTTTCGGAGTGCCCATCGGTCAGCACCAGTTGGTCAAGCAGATGATCGCCCACATGGTTCGTGACTACGAGGTCTCGCGGCTTCTCTGGCTCCGCGCGGGAACGCTCAAGAACGAGGGTCGCAGGAACACCAAGGAGACTTCCCTCGCCAAGTGGTACTCGACCGTCGCTTCCGAGCGAGCCGCCTCCGATGCCATCCAGATATTCGGCTCCTACGGCTACTCCGACGAGTATCCGGTGGGCCGCTTCTGGCGCAACTCCAAGGGCGCGGTCATCTACGAGGGGACGCGGGAGATCCACACCCTGATGCAGGCGGACTATGCCCTGGGCTATCGCGTCGACAGACCGACCCGGGCGAGCCTGCCCACGTTCAGCAAGGCCGGGACCAGGAAGTAATCCGGGCTCCGCCGCGTGGTGACGCGCAATGGCGCTTGCTCCCGAGTTCCGGGCTCGAATACAATGAAATCTCGGCTCACGACTCCACCAGCCCTAGCCCAAAGAACACTCCGACGAACGACCGCAAAGCCCTTGAGAACCCGATTGGCAGCCAAACTACGGCGATGGTGGCCACGTAACACGAAGGAGGCAATGAAGCCGTGAACGTCGATTTGGAAGCGGTGGTCGTAGCGTTCAGCGACGACTCCGTGAAGCGGAGCTACTATCTCGACACGGACTCCGGCCGGGTGTTCAACGTGCTCGAGGATCACGACGACCCCGAGACCCAGGAGCTCGTCTGGCAGCTGGAGGCCGACACCCGCGGCCGTTACGTGCAGATTCCCAAACCGAGCATGGAGGAGACCCTCGAGGAGCAGGACGCATTCGTCGCGTCCCTGGCGGAAGGGGATCTGAAGGCCAGGCTCGACAAGGTACTCGTCGACGACCACGACGGATCCAAGTTCGCCGATTTCGTCGAGCGCAATCGAGAGGCCCGGGATGCCTGGCGCGACTACCGCATGGTCCGCTCCCGCAAGCAAGCGAGCGAGTGGCTGAAGAAACAGAGCTTCACCACGGACTGACGTCGCGTACGGCGCGCGTCGGCGTTGCCGGCTGGTCCTATCCCGACTGGGAAGGCATCGTCTACCCCAAGACGCCGCGGTTCGATGGGCTCTCCTACCTCGCGAATTTCTTCGATACCCTCGAGATCAACTCGTCCTTCTACCGGATTCCCGCGGCGCGAACCACATCGTCCTGGGTGAAGCGCGTGCGCGCGAACCCCGACTTTCGGTTCACACTCAAGCTCTACAAGGGATTCACCCACGAGCGCGCCGCCACCGTGGACGACGAGCGCCTGTTCGCGGACGCCCTCGCGCCGCTCGCCGGCGGCGGAGTGCTGGGGGCGGTGCTGCTCCAGTTCCCCTGGTCCTTCAAGAACGATTCCGAGGGCATCGATTACTTGAGCGCGACCCTCGAGCGATTCGCCCGATACCCGCTCGTCGTCGAAGTGCGGCACGCTTCGTGGAACCAGCCGGAGTTCTACGCCTTCCTCGCCGAGCGCGGGGCCGGGTTCTGTAACATCGACCAGCCGCTCATCGGACGCTCGCTCGCGCCCTCGGACCGCGCCACCGGCCCCGTGGGTTACGTCCGACTCCACGGCCGCAACTACCGGGATTGGTTCCGCGAAGACGCTGGCCGGGACGCGCGCTACGACTACCTCTACGGCGAGGAGGAGCTCGACCCGTGGGTGGAGAAGATCTCGGAGATCAGCGGCGCCGCGTCCTCGACCTACGTCATCACCAACAACCACTTCCGCGGCCAGGCGGTGGTCAACGCCCTCCAGATCCGATCTCGGATCGAGAAGCGAAAGGTGAAGGCCCCGGCCAGCCTCGTAGAGCACTACCCGGTGCTCGCGAAGAGCGCCGAGCCCGACTCGTCCTCCCAGCCGAGATTGTTCTAAGGGAAGAAAAATACGAGGGGGATGTGGAGATGAGGAGATAAAGGAGATTATCCCCGCATCCCGCTATCTCCACCTCCCCCTTCTTACACCGGGATCTAGAAAAACGGTTTCGGGGGAGCGCCCAGGTTCAAGACATCCTTCACCACGCAGGCGGCGGTGGCCACCGGGCCTCCCCTGCTGCTGCGGAGGCTGATCGTGCCCATCGATGCCGTCTCGAACACGAGCGCTTTCTCTCCGGGTCCGAGCAGATAGAGGGGATCCGCGGCGTCGAGCGCTTCCGGCTCCGTGCGCAGGCGAATGTCTCCGTCGCTCGAGCGCTCCGCGGTCGCGACGAGGCGGATACGCTTTCTTCTCGACCGCGCCTCGTCGAGCTCGGCCTTACCGATCGCCGAGACGCCTCGCGTTTCGGCGTCTCCGAGTGACAGCGTCGGACTCCAGAGAGCGCGGGCGAGGATCAGGAGCTTGTACGCCGCGTCCCAGCCCTCCAGGTCGAGCCGCGGATCCTCCTCGAGGGTGCCGGCGAGGCGCGCCCTGGCGATCGAGTCCTGAAGAGCGATTCCGGACTCGAGGTCTCGAAGAATCTGATTCGTGGTGTCGTTCAACACCCCGCGGAAACGCGTGACTCCCGAGCCCCGCAGGCCGAGCACTCCGACTTCCAGGCTCGGAAGGGGAATCCCCACGGCCCCCGAGGCGCCGATGCGCGCGCCGCTCGAGCGAGCGAGCCTCGAGAGCTCGTCGAAAGCGACGACCAGGGGCCCCTTGCTCGCGAACACGACGGGCGTGCCGCGCTCGAGAGCGAGCCGAGCGGGGGCAAGTCCCGGCCCTCCGGTATCGGCGTCGGTGATGCTGGTATCGACCAGGATTCCGTCCCCGCGAGTCTCCTCCAGGGCTTCATCGAGCAGCACGGCTCGAGCCCCGTCGACCCCGGCCACGGTCTTCCTCTCGCGCTTTGCGGCCACGAGCGCCGCCGTCTCGCGTCCATCGGCCCGGATGCCGCCTCCGCGGTCGAACACCGAATGTAGCGAGACCACAGCCCCTTCGCTGCGATAGGCGTCGTTGTCCTCGAGGAGCCGCAGGAGCGCCTGCCCGACGTTGCCGAGTCCCAGGAGGATGATTCTTATTTCTTTCACCAGCCGCTTCCCGCCGTGGACTGTACATCGAAGGTGAGCGTCGCCCAATAGCTCTCCCACGAAACCTCGGGGTCGTTCTCGATGCGGATCATGTGAATCGCACGGACGTGCCAACGCCCCGGCGCCGTAACCTTCACCTCCGCCTCTCCTCTCTCGTCCGTGGAGGAGACGATCTCACGCACCGCACCCGACGCGCGGGACCCGACGATTCCCACCCCGGCAAGCGGTTCCCCGTCGAGGAGAACCCGCAGCCTCAGCGATCCCCCGGGGGACACCCGGTTGGGGTGGTCCAGGGGCACGATCTCAGGTGCCAGGTCTGCGGCCCAGTCCAGCCGGT
>DAISKN010000024.1:0-20655 GCA_036820975.1 Acidobacteriota bacterium
TTCGCGGGGTCTTTCTCCGGCACCCGCAGAAAGCGGCGCCTCGTCCGGGCTGGCAGGCTTCCCGGAGGCTCGTGTATCATCCCTCCTCTCCCCAATCATCCGAAGAGGAGGACCATGGAACGACGGGCTGTCCACATCACTTGCATCGCGATTCTTGCGGTCACGAGCATGGCACCGGCGATGTACGGTGCTTCCGGCCGGAGACACGACGGCAGGATCGAGCTCGAGAACAAGTCCAAGGCAGTGTTCTGGGAGGGAACGGTCGCCGCCGGCGACGCCCCGCTCGACCCGGCGCCACCGGAGTGCTCCGGCATTCCATGCGACCACCGGAAGCTCGAGATCGACCTCCCACCCGGCACGTTCCGCAATCGCAACCAGCCCGGTGGTGTCCAGGTCGCCATCCGTTGGCAAGGCGAGTTCGACACCCTCCACCTCTGGGTCTACAAGGACGGTGAGCTTCGGGCCGCGTCTCCGGGCATCATCGCCACGTCCCAGTCGGCCTTCCTTCCGGCGCCCGAGAACGGCGTCTACGACGTCTGGGTCGCCTGGGAGTTCGCGTACAACGTGAGCCCATCGGTCCGCTACGAAGGACTCGCCGACGTGGAGTTCGGGCCGAATATCCGCCCCGCGCGCAGGCTCCTTCCCGATCTTTCGTTCCGGAGCACGGAGCGCATCTCCTTCGATACACCCTCATTCCCGATCTTCGAGCCGGATCCGCCGCCGGGTTCGAGCTGCTTTCTCAGCGAGATGAACGAGGACGGCGCCCAGAACTGCCTCCGATTCGACCAGATCATCGCGAACGAATCGAGAGGACCGCTCGAACTGTGGTTCACCGTGCCCCCGGGGTCGGTCGAGACCGAGTTCGCCGTCCAGCAGCGCGTTTACCGGAGCGACGGCTCGTCGGAGGACCAGGACGGCGGAGAGGTGCATCTCCACGGCATTCACGGCCACTATCACTACGAGAGCTTCGCCACGACGGATCTCTGGGCTTCGAACGCGGCGGGAGCGAAGCTCGGCGACGCGCCCGTCACCGGCGGGAAGAAGGTGAGCTTCTGCATTGCGGACATCCGGATCGACAAGTGGGGTAAGAAGGGCGACGGGCCCCGCACCTACATGGCCCCCGACTGCCTGTTCCCGGCATTCAGCGACGCGGACGGCGACCACTATCGGCAGGGTCTCACGCCCGGATGGGCCGACGTGTACGACTGGTACATCCCGGATCAGTACATCGAAGTCTCGGGCGTGCCCGACGGGTACTACCGGCTGGAGTTCTGCGCCGATCCCGAGAACAGCATCGAGGAGACGAACGAGGAGAACAACTGCTTAGTGAACCACATCCGTCTGATGAACATGGGCACGCCGGACCAGGCGGTCGAGGTGCTGGGAGTCATCGGGAAATCGAAGAAGAAGCATTGAACCTTCCCGACCGAGGGGAAAAGGCATAGGCGCGGGGCGCAGAGAAGAATCCTTGCTTTGCCCCCTCGCCTCTTGCCCCCCCCGTTACTTCGCGGGCTCTTTTTCCGGTACCCGCAGCACATAGCCGGCGCCTCGCACTGTGTGGAGGAGCGGGGGGTCGAAGCCCCTGTCGATCTTGCTCCTGAGCCGGCTCACGTGCACATCGATGACGTTGGTCTGAGGATCGAAGTGATAGTCCCAGACCTTCTCCAGGAGCATGGTGCGGGTGACGACCTGGCCACTGTGGCGCATCAGGTACTCGAGGAGGCGAAACTCCCGCGGCTGGAGGTCGATGGTCTTCCCCGCGCGCTTCACCCGCCGCGAAAGGAGGTCCATCTCGAGATCGGCGACCCGGAGACGCGTCTCGGGAATCTCGGCGTCACGTCTCCGCGTCAGGGCTTCGAGCCGGGCGAGAAGCTCGGAGAAAGCGAAAGGCTTCACCAGGTAGTCGTCTCCGCCCCGGGTGAGTCCTTCGACTCGATCGTCGACTTCGCCGAGGGCGCTCAGGATGAGGATGGGAGTCCGCCTCCCCTCGGCTCGCAGGGTCTTCACGATCGAGAGCCCGTCGAGCCCCGGAAGCATCCGGTCGAGGACGATCGCGTCGTAGTCCCGCTCGAGAGCGTGAAGGAGGCCCTCCTTGCCGTCGGCGGTGTCATCGGCGGTGTGTCCGCTCTCGTTCAGACCTTGAACGATGAACTCCCGGGTATCGGGATCGTCCTCGATGACCAGAATCCGCATGAAAGACAAGGAGCAGGGCGTCGATGGAACGCCCTGCTCGCAAGGATAGACCAAAAGCTCAGGCGACGGGCACGGCCACGAAGCTGGCGTTGCCTTCGCGGACGACGCGCAGCAGGACGCTCCCGCGATCCGACGACTTCTGGCGCTCGATCTCGCGCTTCGCGTCCTCGAGGCTCGCGACCTTCTTCTGGCCCACGGAAACGATTACGTCTCCCGGCCTCAGGCCCTTCTCGGCGGCGCCGCCCGCGGGATCGACTCCGACCACGACCGCGCCCTGAACCTCTTCGGGAATCCCGAAGCGCTCCCTCGCCTCGTGGGTGAGCTCGCCCAGGGTGAGGCCGAGGCCGCCCGCGGGCGAGCCGGCCTCGGCGCGCAGCGCCTCCGGCTCCGTGGGAGTTCTCCCGATGCGGACGTCGAGCTTCTTCCGCTCTCCGTTCCGGAGGACCACGAGCTCCGCCCTGGCGTCGGGCGCCATCGCCGCAATCTTGCGGGTCAGCTCCTTCACCTGGGCGATGTCGTCCCCGTCGACGGCGACGATGACGTCACCGGCCTCGACGCCGGCCTTCGCCGCGGGACTTCCGGGAGCGACGCTCGCCACGAGCGCGCCCGCAGCGGACTCGAGACCGAGGCTTTTCGCGATCTCCTCGTCCACGGGCTGAATGGTGACTCCCATGAATCCGCGCTCGACCCGACCGTTGGTGCGAAGCTGATGGATGACCCCTTCCGCGAGATTCGAGGGAATCGCGAATCCGATCCCCACGTTTCCGCCGTTCGGGGAATAGATGGCGGTGTTGATCCCGATGACCTGTCCGCTCAGGTCGAAGAGCGGTCCGCCGGAGTTCCCCTGGTTTATGGGAGCGTCGATCTGGAAGAAGTCATCGAACGGTCCCGCCTGGATGTCGCGTCCTCGGGCGGAGACGATGCCGGCGGTGGCGCTGCCTCCGAGGCCGAAAGGGTTGCCGATGGCGACCACCCAGTCTCCGACGCGGGTGGCCTCCGAATCCCCGAAGCGCGCGTAGGGAAGGGCCTCCTTGGACTCCACTTTCAGAAGGGCGAGGTCGGTCTTCTCGTCGATTCCGATGAGCTCCGCCGGAAGCTTCTTCCCGTCATGGAGCGTTACCGTGATCTCGGAGGCGTTGTTGACGACGTGCTGGTTCGTCACCACGTACCCGTCGGGCGCCACGATGAAGCCCGAGCCCATACCGCGGAAGCTCGGCGTCCGCGGAGAGCGCGGCTCCGCGGGAGCGTCAGGGACGCCGAAGCGACCGGAAAAGCCGCGTCCGAAGAAGCGCTCGAGGAAGTCCTCCAGGTCCTCTGGCGCTCCTGAGGACACCGGGCCGAGGGGCGCTTCGCCTTCGACGGCGATGTTCACCACGGCGGGCTGGACCGCCTCGACGATGTCGGCGAAGCTGGAAGGCGCGCCGGCGAGCTTTCCGGCGACGACTTCGTCGACGCTCGGGCTCGCCGCCGCCCGAGGCGTCGGTCCGATACCCCAGACCGCGGTGGCGGCGAATACTACCGCCGCCAGGGGCAGCCAGTACGATCGGGAAAAATCTCTCATCCTGCGCATGGTTTCCTACTCCTCCAATGGTTGGAGTGTAGAGAACGGCGCCTTTCGAGGACTTTTCCGGAAGGTTAAGGATTCTTAATTGAGGAATCCGGCTTTCCGCATCTCTTTCGCCGCTGCGTCCGCGAGCTCGCCGATGAACTTCTGGATGTTGTCGGGGTTCGTCGTCTTGCTCTTGCCCGCCCAGAGCAGCTTGTCCTGGGTCACGGAATAGACCAGGGTCTCGACCATCACCACCCGGTCGGTTCTGAGGTAACCCGGGTCGTAGGCCATGCCCCAGCCGTAGCCCCAGTAGCCGTAGAACGAGCCGTAGTAGGGTGTCGGTCCATACCACGAGGTACCGGGGCTGTAGGAGATCTCCTGCTCGCTCGAGATCACGCGCATGACCACGGCGCCTTCGATTTTCGCGTCTTGCAGCATCTTTTTCGCCGCGTCCTTGTCCTTCGCGGCTTCGCCGCTCACGATCGTGTACGACGCGACTCCCTGGGCCCTCCCGCGCTTCGAGATCTCCCGCGCGAGGGCGGTCTCTCCCGCGCGGCGCGTGGTCTCGTCGCCGCTCACCACCACCGCCGCCACTCTCTTGTTGTCGAACTCGATGGGTCCTTCGACCGGCGCCTGCCACGAGGAAACGAAGCTCGTCGAAGCGCATCCCATGGTGATGGCTCCCAAGATCGTGAACCCGCACAGCTTGACCAAACGAAACATGCAAAATCCTCCTTGCCCCGGATGGGGGTCCACCAGTCTATGCCGAAAAGGGACTATTCGCTGCGAAGACTTTGAAGCGGGTCGAGCCGGCTCACGCGACGGGCGGGGAACCAGCTCGCGAGCATCGCTGCGAGCGCCACCGCCGTTCCGACATCGCGAGAGTCAGCGGGTCGCGAGGGCTCACTCCGCGCCGTACTTCGCGTCCAGCCAGACGTCGTGCACGGCGCGACTACTCCCAGCGAAGCGCCTCGGTGGGGTCCATTGCCGCGGCTCGACGCGCCGGAAGGTAGCTCGCGAGAAGGGCGATCGCGGCGAGAGTCACCGAGACCGAGGCGAAGGTGACGGGGTCGACGGGGCTCACGCCGAAAAGGAGAGCCGACATGAGGCGCGTGAGACCGAAGGAGGCGACGAGCCCGAGAGCGAGACCCGCCAGAATCAAGGGAGCCCCCTCCTGGAGCACGAGTCGGTTGACGTCTCTGCGAGCGGCGCCGAGCGCCATGCGGACTCCGATCTCGCGCGTGCGCTGGGAGACGCTGTATGAAATGACGCCGTAAATCCCGACGGCGCCGAGGACGAGCGCCACTCCCGCGGCGATACCGAGCATGATGAGAGTGAACGAAGTGCGCGCCATCGAGTTGTCCAGGATCTCCTCGAGAGTGCGTACGTTCGCGAGGGGAAGGTTGGGGTTCACCGACCAGACCGCGGCGCGGACCTCCTGGAGGAGCGTGGGCGTCCCGAGCCTTCGGGTGCGGATGGCGTAGACCATCGATCTCTGGCCGAAAATCTCCGACTCGTAGAACGTCTCGATCAGCATGGGCCAGTACACGATGGCGGGCGGCTTCTCCGCGACGCCGTTGTCGTACTCGTTTCCGACGACGCCCACGATCTCCCGCCACGGGCCAGGAGTCTTGAACGCTTGCCGAATGCGCTTTCCTACCGCCTTCGCCGGATCGCCCCAGTACTCCCTCGCGAGGTTCTCAGATACCACCACCACCGGGGCGTGCATCTCGACGTCGTTCCATGTGATTCCGCGCCCCACCAGGATCGGGTTTCCGACCGTCTCGAAGTAGTTCTCCCCGATCCACTTGTAGCGGCGGATCGGAGGGAGCTGTCCTTCGGGCACGGGGAAGTCCTCGACCCAGACGGGGTCGTTGCTGTCCCAGCCGTCCATGGTCACGGAGGAAGACAGGCCGATGGAATCGACCCCGGGAATGGCGGCGACGCGCTCCATGATCTGCCGGTGCATGCCGACGACCTGCACCGGATCCTCGACTTCGGCCGACGGAATCGAGAGGCGAAAGGTCAGAACCTCCTCTGGCCGGACGAAGCCGGGGTTCACTTTCCGGAGCGCCTGAAAGCTCCGAATCATGAGCCCGGAGCCGACGAGGAGGACCAGCGCCAGGGCGATCTGCACCACCACCAGGAAGCTCCGCGCGCGGTGCCGCTCCCGTCCCTCGCTTCCGCCGCGGCCTCCCTCCTTGAGCGCCGCGGTCAGGCTCATGCGGCCGTACTTGAAGAGCGGGAATAGCCCGAAGAGGACGCCGGAGAAAAGCGAGATGGCAACGGTGAAGAGCAGCACCGTCGAGTCGATCCCGATCTCGTTCAAGCGGGGAAGGCTCTCGGGTCCAATGGCGACGAGAAGGCGGATGCCGCCGTAGGCGAGCGCGAGACCGAGCAGACCACCGAGGATCCCCAGGGTCACGCTTTCGAGCAGGAGCTCTCTCGAAAGCCGCTTCCGGTCGGCGCCGAGCGCGGTGCGCAGCGCTAGCTCCTGCTGGCGACCGTCGGTGCGGACGAGAAACAGGTTGGCGACGTTGGCGCAGGCGATGAGGAGCACCAGACCCACGGTGCCGAGGAGGATCCAGAGAACGTTCCCGACGTCGCCCACGACGTCCTCCTTGAGGGGCACGACGTTGGCGTCGAAACGGGCCTCCTGCAACATCTGGAGCGTGAGTCCGCCGGGGTACTTTTCCGCCGCGAGGGGGATCATCCGGGCGACGTCGGCGTTGGCTTCGGCGATCCCGATTCCCGGCTTGAGCCTCGCGATTCCCTGATAACTGAAGTTCCCCATGAAGACGTTGGCAGGGTCGAACTGAAATGGCAGGAAGAGGTCGGGCTGGAACCGAAGGAATCGAAGCTCCTTCGAGAGGACCCCCACGATCTCCCGCGACTTTCCGTTGACCATGATCGTCCGTCCCAGGACCTCGGGGTCGGAGCCGAAACGCCTCTGCCAATAGGCTTCACTCAGGATCACGGTCGAGGCGGTCCCGGGGGCGTCGTCCTCGGGAGTGAAGATTCGTCCGAGCTTGGGCTTCACCCGCAGGAGGGCGAGCGTTCCGTCCGTCACGTTCATCGACTCGACGCGCTCGGGCTCGGCGAGCCCCGTCACCGAGGCCTGTTCGTTGTCCCACATGCCGACCTGGTCGAAGACCTGGCCCTGGTCGCGGTAGGTGAAATGGAGCGCCGGCGACTGGTTCACCTTGTCGAAACCGAGGCCGGGGGCGGTGTGCCAGATTCCGACGAGCCCTTCCGGCTCGTCGAAGGGCAGCGGCTTCAGCAGCACGCCGTCGACGACGCTGAAGATCGCGGCGTTGGCCCCGATGCCGAGCGCCAGTGTTCCGATCGAGACCAGGGTGAACAGGGGGGAGCGGAGGAGCTTCCGAAGGAGCTGCCGGGACGACGAGCGCAGGAATGCGATGGCCATGACCCGTTAGACGAAAGATCGCCCCTCGGGAGTTCCTAAGGATTTTGCGGGGAGCCGCAAATGCCAGAGACCCCAGAGAGCGCCCGGGACCGGGGTCCGGAGGGCGTACTCCGGGGCGAAGACGTGGCCGCGCACCACGGTTCCTCCCCCCATCGCTCGAATCATCTCTCCCCGTCCGACAGGACGTCCATGACCCAGATGTCTCCGACGTCGCTGCGCCAGGCGAAATAGAGATACTCATCGTCGACCGCCAGAGCGTTGCCCCCCAGACTCCCTGTGTTTTGGGAGAATCTTGTGAGGCGGCGTTCGTTGCCGTCTTCCAGTGTCAACGCCCACTGGTCCTCTCTGTCCCGGCGCATGAAGTAAATGTGCTTCCCGTCCTCTGACCACCGGAAATAACCTGCATCACCCTCCATCAGCTGCTCTGGGGCTCCGCCCGAAGTCGGTACCCGCGACAGACGGGTTTCCCTGTCCTCACCGTACGAAGCGAACACTATCCATTTGCCATCGGGGGATGGTTGGGGGAAGTAGTCCTGTGAGGACTCCGTCGTGATTTGCCGCGCTTCGCCGCCGCTCTCGGCCACCGCGAAGGCGTCCACGTTTCCCGTCCGGTCGGAGTAGAACAAGATGTTCCGGCCGTCAGGAGACCACGAGGGGAACATGTCGGTACCGGGATCCTGGGTCAACGAAACCGCCGGCCCTCCTTCCAGGGGCATGACCCAGATGTCTCGATTCCCACTTCGGTAGGAGTAGAAGGCCACCTGCCGCCCATCTGGCGACAGCCGGGGAGCCCAGTCTGGAGCGCGGTCGGTCGTCAGCTGCCTCAAGTCGTTCCCGCGAATCGGCACCATCCAGATATCCTGGTTCCCGCCGCGATCCGAGTTGACGAGGAGGTGTTCTCCATCCGGAATGAGATCGAGGGCTCCGACGTACGCCTGATCAAAGGTCAGTTGTTCGGCGTCCGTCCACTCGGCCTCGCGATCTTCCAGAATCGGCACGCGAAAGACGTTGGCCACGAAACGTCCTTTGGAGTACGCGAGCTTCCGCCCATCGGCGGTAAACTCGGCCTGCTGCATGCCGATCCCCACCGTGACCGGCGCCGGACCGCCCTCGGGCCGTCCATCTGACGCGATCCGTTGTTGCCACAGGTCCATGCTTCCCCCGCGGTTCGAAAGGAAGAAGAGCATGCCTCCGTCTTTAGACCACTTCGGGCTCCAGTCGCTCGTCGTCCCATCGGTCACGGCGAAAGCCTGCGCGTCCGCGGCGCGCAAAACCCAGACGCGGCTGGCACCTTCACCCGGGAGCCCGGCGCGCACGAAGGCGAAGAGGCGGCCGTCCGAGGACCAGCTCAGGTCCCATCGATTACCCACGTCGCCGGGAATCCGCAAGCGACGTGGTTCCAGGGTTCGAAGTGAGACGACGTCGATGAAGGTTCCCTCCTCTTCTCTCCGAAGGTAGGCCAGCTCGGTCCCGTCCGAGGACCACTGCGGACTCCATAAAACTTCGGAAGATCCGCGCGGGGATATCCGCTGCGATCGTCCTCCGATGGCAGGCATCACGTAGATGCCACCACCATCTCGTTCCGAAAAGTACGCGATCTGATTCCCATCGGGAGACCAGGCAGGTTCGTCATCGCGCCCGTCATGCTCGGCGGTAAAATTCGCAGCAGGTCCTCCCGCCAACTGTGTCACCCAGATATCCAGGTTGCCGCTTTGATCGGAAACGTACGCAATTCGCCCTCCGTCGGGCGACCACGTCGGGTGGTTCTCGACGCCGGCAGCGTAAGTCACCTGGAGAGGGTTTTGAAGGCGAGGAACACCGGCCTCCGGCCGTTCCGTCGAAATCCAGCCGCTCGAGCGAACGAGCACGAAGGCGCCGATGGCAGCCGCCGCCACCCACAACGCCTTGCTCAATCCCGAACGATTCTTTCGAGCGGGCCGAGCCTCCGCCAGCAGCTCGCCGGAGTCGATCTCTCGTCTCAGCTCCTCCAGCTCGTTCCGGAGATCGAGAGCGCTCTGCAATCGACGCGATGCTTCCTTCGAAAGACAGCGTCGAACCAGTCTCGATAGCTCGCGAGGAATCCCGGAACGGATTTCGGAGACGGAGGGAGGGACATCCTTGATGATGGAGGACAGCGCCTCGGCGGGTGTTTCACCCGCGAACGGCCGGCGCCCCGTCAGCATCTCGTAAAAGACGATCCCCAAAGAGAAGATATCGGAGCGGGCATCGACGGTCCGTCCCTGCGCCTGCTCGGGCGACATGTAGCTGCACGTCCCGACGATGACGCCCTGCCCGGTGTTCGCCGCCGTGGGGATTTCGCTCGCTCCGTCCGTCCCCGCGAATCCTACGGTCGGCTTCGCCAGACCGAAGTCGAGCACTTTGACGCGCCCCTCGGCAGTGACCATCACGTTTCCAGGCTTCAGATCGCGATGCACGATGCCCTGCGCGTGAGCCGCGGCCACGGCGTCCGCGAGGGGGACCGCGATATCGAAGAAGCGGTCGAGGGGGAAGCCTTGCCTGGGCAGTAGTTCGGCTAGAGTCTTCCCGTTCACGAGCTCCATCGTGATGAAATGGACACCGCCGTCCTGTTCGACCGAGTAAACGGTGACGATGTTGGGATGGCTGAGAGCGGCGAGAGCTTTCGCCTCGCGGGTGAACCGCGCCCGGCGTTCGTCACTTTCGGCGAGTTCCGGCGGGAGTATCTTGAGGGCCACGCGCCGGTCCAGCGTCGTGTCCTCGGCCAGGTAAACGTCGCTCATTCCGCCCGAGCCGATTTTCTCCAGAATTCTGTAATGGGAGAGGGTTTGGGCGACCACTGGAGCCTATTCTCCATGAGTCAGTGCGCCGATTCCAGGGTGACTCAGTCGAGTCGTGGGGATGTCTTGCGGGGAGAGGGTCGAGATGGCTCGTGCACCCAAAGTCCTAGGATTTTGGGGCGGGTCGGAGATGCCAGAGACCCCAGAGAATGCCTGGGACGAGGGTCAGGAGGGCCATCGTTCGAAGGAGCTCCTCGGGCCGGAGCCCGGCGCCGTCGAGGGCGAAACCACCGAACGCCGCGCTGGCGGCCATCGCGAGGGTCAGGAGAGCGTACTCGGTGGCGAAGACTCGGCCGCGCACCTCCGGGGGGACGGAGACGAGAAGGAGCTGGGTGGAGAAGACCCAGACCGTTCCTCCGCCCATGGCGCGGATCATGGCGCCGAGGAGGGCCCAGCCGAAGCTCGGGAGCGCCGACAGCAGAAGCAGTCCCGCGCCCATCGCGAGATACGAGAGGCCGATGGCGATTCGCATCGGCCGGTCCTCGTCCCCGGTGAGTGCGCGCGCGAGGATCGGGCCCAGACCGGAGCCGACGCCGATGAAGGTATAGAGGAGTCCGAGACTGATTCCGCCGCCCTCGCCGATCACATAAACGTCCCTCGCGAGCGCGACCTGCACCACTTCGTAGGCGCCGGCGACGAAGAGCGTCAAGGCGGTCTTGTTGAAGACGATGGCGACGACGTCCCCGTGGGAGGACAGGTAGCGAAGCCCCTCGACGTAGTCCGATAGGGCCTTTCGAGCGCTCGGGTGAGCCGCGTCGGCGGGCGGCGCGCTCCGCGATCTCACGCGCGCGATGAAGAACGCGGACAGAAGGAAGGTGAGAGAATCGATGACGAACGCGGGGTAGACCCCGAAGCTCCCCGAGACCAGCCCCCCCGCCGCGGCGCCCGCCGCGAGCATCACCGACCAGGTCGCGGCGGTGATCGCGTTCGCCGCCCCGAGCTCCCGCGGAGGGACGATCTCGGGAAGCATCGCGTTGCGCGTCGGGAAGAAGACTCCGTGCATCGCGAGCTGGACGAAGGTGAGGACGTAGAGAGCCCAGACATGGGAGGGCTCCCGCACCAGCAGAAAGCCGAGGACCACGACGAATCGGACGAGGTCGGTGGCGATGAGGAGTTTCCTCTTGTCGTAGCGGTCGGCGGCGACCCCGGCGAAGGGGCTCACGAGAAAGGGCGCGAGCATGCGCACCACGAAAAGGCCCCCCACGGCGAGGCCCGAGCCGGTCAGTGAGGCAACGAGCGATGCGGAAGCGATGAGGTTGAACCAGTCGCCGAAAAGACTGACGACGTGCCCGTACCAGAGGTTCCGGAAGTCGTCGTTTCCGCGGAAGAGCTCAAGATATCCCGCGCTCGCGCTCATGGAGAACGCGGGATTCTAACCGGGGAAGAACGCAAAGACGCAAAGGAAGACCTAATCGGAAGGGGGATAGGGGGACCGGGGGGATGGGGGGGATTGGATTGGAGCTTATCTAGGGTCCGGTCTTGTCCCCATGTCTCCTCATCTCCACATCCCCCTTCTTACACTCCTGGTATTCCTTCGGTGGCTCAGTGCCGGGGGAGCTGGGAGGTGGTGCCGAGCTTCTGGTAGATCCCCTGGGCTTTCTCCGACTCGCCTTCGCTCTCGAAGAGCTTCGCGAGCTCGAGGTGGGCTTCACGATCGGCGGGATCGAGAGCGATCGCCCGCTCGAAGTGCTCCCGGGCGGCCTCGATACAGCTGGGGTTCTCGGCTAGCCACCGCCCGAGCACGCGATGGTAGCTCGCCTTGTCCGGATTGAGCCGCACGGATTCGTTGATCGAGGCCACGGCGTCGAAGTAATCCCCCGCCTGCCAGTGCCGGTTGGCCTCGAGGAAGTAGAGCTCCGCTTCCTGTGCGGCCTCGGGAGACGTTTTGGGCTTCGAAGGCTTCGCCTGCGCCGGGGCCTGGGCTGTCACGGCGACGGTGAGAGCGGCCAGAGTGTCGGCGGCGACGGTGGCCTCCGAGGAAGCGCTCGACAGAGATCGGTCGTAGGCACGGCGCCGCTCCGGGTCAGCGAGCGTTTCGTAGGCTTCGGTGACGCCGGCGCGGACCTGCGCCACGCGTTTCGCGAGGTCCGCGAGCTCTCCCGCGAACGAAGGGTCGGGCTCGAGGGACTCGAGCGCGTCTTCATAGGCTTCGCGAATCTTCTTCTCCGAGGCGGAGGAAACGATCCCGAGACGATCGTAGAAGCTCCCGAACTTCATCGCCGCGTGACGGGCGACGACTCCGTCGCGGAATCGCGTCTCGGCATCGGAGGGAACTCGCTGCGGCAGGGCGGGTGCCGGGCTTTCGACAGGTGCCGGGCGGTCCCGCCGCTCGATCACTCCGGCGAGGAGCATCGCATAGAGGCGGCGCTGGGCGTCCTCTTTTGCCAACGGAGAGCCGGAGATGATTCCCCCGAGAGGCCGGCGGCCGTCGATTCGCGCGAGAATGAACCCGTCTTCCTGAGTGATGGGAATCCCCAGATGGCCGCCCTCCGCGAGGGCGACGATGTCCGTCGCCGCTCCCAGACCGGCTTCGATCGCCTTCAGATCGCTCACGCGGCGAGCTCCTTCGTAGATGACTTCCGCGGTGCGGAGCTCGAGGACCAGATCGGCGGGAACGGGCGTCGCCTCGAGCTCGAAGCGATACTTCCCCTCGCTCCACGAGAAAACCGAATAGATGATGTCCTTGATCTGGGTCGCCACCGCGCGGCCCATCTCAGGCGAGCTTACCCACCCCCACTCGACCATCGTAGTGCCGAGACGCTCGCTCGACCGCTCCATCACGCGAAGGGCGAGCTCGAGAACCGAGCGCTTGATCTTGCCCTCGCGGACGAGGCGCTCCCCGAGCCGTTCCTTCTCGACGTTGGTGGCGGCGAAGACGATGTCGCCCCTCTGGAACACGATGCGTTTGGTCTCGCCTCCGCGCTCGAGGACCAGGGTCCCGCTGGAGCGCGTTTTCCAGAGGTCGCGCACGACTTCGGGAAGCGTGGCGGTGCCTATGGTTCCGTTGGGGGGGGAGAGTCTCTCCGCCATCGTCGAGAGCGTCTGCAAGGGCAACGCCAGCGGTGGCGGTCCCAGAAGTCATTGTAACTCGGAGATTTCGGCGAAAGCTCGAGAATTCCGGCTGGGGGAACTCCTACAGCGCTCGGAAACTCCCCACAGAACGAATTCCCTTGATATGTACAAATATTTTTGTACAATAGGATTGTTTTTATCATTACCATGCAAGACGTCCTCTACGTGGAAGTTGCGGAACAGGCCGGCGCCCTGCTCCATCCGCTGCGTATCGAGGTTCTGAAGAAGCTCAGCGAGGCGCGGTCCTGTCCCGAGCTGGCGAAAGAGCTGGGCGAGACGTCCCAAAAAATCTATTACCACGTGAAGATTCTCGAATCCGCGGGGCTCATCGAAAAGGTGGAGGAGCGGCGGGTGCGGGGAATCATGGAAGGGATCTATCGCGCGCGCGCGAAATCCTACTGGCTCTCGCCGTCCCTCGCGGGGAGGGCCGGGGGCGCCTCGCGCGCCCGCGATCAGATGAGCCTCGGCTTCCTGCTCAACCTCGCCGAGGAGATTCACGCCGACGTCGCCCGGCTCGGCGAGCGCACGGGGGACGGCGAGGCGGTTTCTTCGCTCGGTCTCTCGTTCCAGATCGAGCTCGAGAATGCCGAAGCGCGGGCCCGGTTCCTGGAAGAGCTCCAGGAGACGTTTCAGGGTCTTGCGAAAAAATACGCGGTCGAGGATTCCACCGAGGGACAGGAGTTCCAGGTGTCCCTGGTTTGTTATCCGCGGCCGGAGAGGAGAACGGAATGAGTCCACGAATCGAGATCGCGATCGATGTCGCCGCGCCGCCCTCGAGGGTTTTCGAAGCGCTCACCCTCGCTTCGGAGCTCGAGAGATGGTTCACGGAGAAGGCCTTCGTTTCCGAGACCGACGGCCGGTTCGACTTCTGGGGACGGCACACGCCGGGGAACCCCGATCGGGAGTCCGGTCGCCACCGGCTGCGGGCGTTCGAGCGCGAAGCGCGGCTCTCGTTCGAATGGAGCCTGCGCGAAAAGGACACCACGGTAGACATCGCGCTCGCGCGCTCGACTCGAGGTACCCGCCTGAAGCTCACGCACGACGCTCCCGAGCGCGGCGCGACCGAGATCAGCATCGCCGACTTCTGGCTCCTTTCGTTCGAGAACCTGCGCCGGTTCCTCGAGGAGGGCAAATCCCCGGTTCTATGCGACTACTCCACCACGCCTCGAGGCGGGGCGGAGATCGTCGTCGATATCGAGGCCTCCCCCGAAGCCGTGTTCCGGGCGCTCACGCGTCCCTCGGATCTCGACCGCTGGATGACGGCGAAATCGACGGTGGAGCCCGTGGTCGGAGGCCGCATGAGCTTCGGCTGGCCGGCGGAAGGACCCGTGCGGATCCTCTCCATCGTTCCGAACGAGAAGCTCTCGTACTCGTGGGCGCACGCGACCGATCCGGAGACAGTCGTCACCTGGACGCTCCAGGCTCCGGGCGGAAGACGAACGGCGACGCGCCTTACCCTGGTGCACAGCGGCTTCGGAGATCGCGACACCGAGGACTTTCGCACCGGCTGGCTGAAGCACATCGTGTGGATGAAGGCCCTGCTCGAGAGAGGCGACTCGTGGGTTCCTCCTTCGAACCTTGGCGTCGGCTGCGACGCCTGAGTGCCGCCGCCCTCCTCGTGGCCGGCGCCTCACCCGAGGTGAAGCTCGCCCGGGTTTCCGCGCCGCCGCATCTCGAGGATCTCGTCGCCATGGGCTCCTCCGGCGCTCTCGCGAAAGTCGAAGGGTTCGTGCAGCGCGTGCCGAAAGACGGCGCTCCGGCCTCGCAGGAGACCGTGGTCTATCTCGGACACGACGGAGAGAGCCTCCACGTCGTGTTCCTCTGCATCGATTCGGACCCCTCGCGGATTCGCGCCCGCATGGCGCCGCGGGGTGCGGGGATCGAGAGCGACGACCGGGTATCGATCCAGATCGATACCTTCCACGACCAGAGACGCGCCTACTCCTTCTCCGCGAACCCCCTCGGCGTCCAGTCGACCGCGATGTGGATCGAAGGCGAGGGCTGGGATGATTCCTTCGATACCGTTTGGTCGGCGGACGGCGAGCTCACGGAGACGGGCTACGTCGTCGCGATGACGATTCCCGTCCGGAGCCTTCGATTTCCTCCGCAGGCCCGGCAATCCTGGGGCGTGATGTTCCAGCGAAACATCCCCCGAGCCAACGAGGAATCCTACTGGCCCGCCTACTCGAGCCGCCTCCAGGGACGGCTGAACCAGGCCGCCGTCCTCACCGGGATCGAGAACGTTTCTCCGGGCGCGAACCGCCAGATCATTCCCCACGCGGTGGCGCGCTCCTGGAAGCTCGGCGATAGCGTGGACTCCTTCGACCCCGACCTCGGACTCGACGCCAAGCTCGTCCTGAAAGACAGCGTGGTCTTCGACGCGACCGTCAATCCCGACTTCAGCCAGGTGGAGACCGACGAGCCCCAGGTGACGGTCAACCAGCGGTTCGAAGTCTTCTTCCCCGAGAAGCGGCCGTTCTTTCTCGAGAACGCGAGCTTCTTCCAGACCCCCGTGAACCTGCTCTTCACCCGCCGCATCCGCAACCCGGCCGCGGGGACGAGGCTCACGGGAAAAGTCGGCCCTTACGCTTTCGGAGCTCTCGTGAGCGATGACGACGTCTTCTCCGAGCGCTCGCTCACGAGCGCTTTTCGCGTGAGCCGCGACGTCCTTCGCCAGTCGAGCATCGGGGTCCTCTACGCCGAGCGTCGAGGCGTCTCGACCGACAACCGCGTCGTCGGGGTCGACTCCAGGATCTCGATAGACTCCCACTGGACCGCCGACCTCCAGGCGGTCTCGAGCCGGACGGACGGCATCGGCGGCGCCGCCTACGAGGCCCGCGTCAAGCGCGCGGGAAGAAAGCTCAATCTGGAGCTCGAGTATCGAGACCGGAGCCCGGACTTCCGCAGCGAGACGGGATTCGAGCCCCGAAGCGACTTCCGCTCCTTCAAGCAGTTCGCGACCTACCGATTTCGTCCCGAGGGAGAGCGGCTCGTGGCCTTCGGACCCGACGTCCTGGTGCGCCGCCTGACCGACTACGAGGGCCGTGAGCTCGAGCTCACTTACGGGCCCGCGTTCAAATGGGAGCTCATGCGGCAGACCAGCTTCGGGGTGTACTACCTGGGCTCGTGGGAAACCTTGAGACCCTGGGACCACGACGCTCTCGAGGGCACCGCTCGGTTCGACGCGAGCACCTGGGGTCTGTTCTTCTCCTCTGCGTACTTCCCCGAGCTCACGGTGAGCGGAAGCCTCGCCGCAGGGAGAGGAATCCATCTCCATCCGGTGAGCGGACCGCCGGACGCGGCCGGTCGTCTGGATGGGGACCTTGGCCTGGTCGTTCGGCCCATGCCGGCGCTCACCGTCGACAACCGTTACCTGTGGTCGCGCTTCGAGAGTCCCGAGGATGGCGCCCTCGTTTTCGAGAATCACATCCTCCGCTCCGCGTGGAACTACCAGATCTCGAAACCGCTCTCCGTGAGAGTCATCCTCCAGTACGACGCCCTTCGCGCGTCCCCCGCGAAGACCGCCCTCGAAAGTTCGAGGAACCTGAACGCCGACGTGCTTCTCCGGTACTTCGTGAATCACGGAACCGCGCTCTTCGTCGGCTACAACGGGAACTTGACGGACGGGGATCCACAGATGCCGTTTCTACACGACTCCCGGCAGCTCTTCTTCAAGCTTTCGTACCTGCTCCGGTTCTGAGTGGGTGGCCCGTGATTGACTGTGGAATGTTTTGTCGACTATACTCCACAGTACCATGGCAACCATACAGGTGGTTATCGAGGATCGGCTGCTGAGGGCGGCTGACCGAATGGCAAAGAAGCAGCAAGTAAATCGTTCCGCGCTCTTTCGCGAGGCGCTGCGGGCTTATTTGAAGAGGCAGCATTTTCGCGAGCTTGAAAGACGGGAGCGTGAGGCCTACGAGCGAATGCCCGATGACCTGTCAGAGGTAGCTCTATGGGAGGGAGTCGCCTCTTGGCCGGAGGATTAGAGCGAGGAGAGATACGGCTCTACCGCTTCCCCGACCCTCACAAAGCGCGACCGGTACTGATACTCACCCGCGGGGAGGCTCTCGGTTACCTCGGTAAAGTGACCGTGGCGCCGGTCACGTCGACGATTCGTGGCGTTGCTTCGGAAGTCCTTCTGGACACCAACGACGGAATGAAGCATCCCTCGGTGGTGAATCTCCATAACATCGTGACAGTCGCGAAGAGCGGAATTGGACGGCGGGTCGCGAAGCTGAGTGAGAAGAAGCTCCTGGATGTCTGCAGGGCGATCGCATACTCGCTCGGCTGCGAAGGGCCATAGCCCTACCTCCTGCTACAATGGTCCATGGACCCGCGGCGCCTCCTCGCCGCCGCGCGAGGAGATGAGTCCTCCGACCTTCTTCTCGAGAACGCTCGCCTCGTAAACGTCTTCTCCGCCGAGATCTACGAGACCGCCGTCGCCATCTCCGGCTCCCGCATCGTCGGTCTCGGACCCGGCTATCGGGCGAAGCGGACCATCGACCTCGAGGGCCGGTTCCTCGCCCCGGGGCTCATCGACGCTCACGTCCACATCGAAAGCTCCATGGTTCCTCCGAGGGCTTTCGCCCGGCTGGTCCTTCCCCGCGGCGTCACCACGGTCGTCGCCGACCCCCACGAGATCGCGAACGTGCGGGGCCTCGAAGGCATCCGCTTCATGCTCGAAAGCGCGCGGAAGAGTCTCTTGAGCTTCTTCTTCACCGCGCCCTCGTGCGTTCCCGCGAGCCACCTCGAAACCTCCGGCGCTCGCCTCGGGGCTTCGGATCTCGCGAGCCTCCTCGACGAGCCGGAGGTCATCGGCCTCGCCGAGGTCATGAACTTCCCCGGTGTCATCCAGGGCGACGAGGACGTCCTGGCGAAGCTCGCGGCCTTCGGCGGACGGGTCATCGACGGACACTGCCCTCGACTCACCGGTCTCTCGTTGAACGCCTATGCCGCCGCCGGCATCGGCTCCGATCACGAGTCGACGGCGATTGCCGAGGCCCGGGAGAAGCTTCGCCTCGGGATGACGGTGTTTCTCCGCGAGGGTACGGCCGCCCGGAACCTGAGGAACCTCGTTCCGCTGATCACGAGGGAGAACGAGAGAAGGCTCTGCCTGTGCACCGACGACCGGCATTGCCAGGATCTCCTGGACGAAGGGTCGATCGACTACCTGATCCGGGTCGCCATCGCGGAAGGGATCGATCCCGGGACGGCATTTCGCATGGGAACCCTGAACGCGTCGGAGTATTTCCGACTGCACGATCGAGGGGCCATCGCCCCGGGACGGCGCGCCGACCTCGTGGTCTTCTCCGACCTCGAATCGCCTTCGATGGAGATGGTGTTCAAGGACGGCGCCCTCGCCGCCCGCGACGGGAGGCTCCTGGAGGAAGGCGAGGCCGACCTCGAAAGCAGATGGGCCGCTGGTCTCAACGTGCGGTGGTCCGACGTCGACTTCCGCGTCGCGGCTCGAGGCCGCCGACTCCGCGTCATCGGCTGCACTCCGGGAGAGCTGGTTACCGAGAACCTCACGATGGACGCCGCGATCGAGCGGGGAAACGCCGTCGCCGATACCGGCCGGGATCTCCTCAAGATGGCCGTCATCGAGCGCCATCACGCAACGGGGAACGTGGGGACGGGATTCGTGAAGGGGATGGGCCTCGCCCGCGGAGCGATCGCGGGCACGGTGGCGCACGACCATCACAATCTCGTCGTCATCGGCGCCGACGACGAGTCGATGAGGACCGCGGTCGAGGCCGTCGCCGAGGCGGGCGGGGGCCAGGCCGCCGCGGAGAAGGACCGGGTGCTCGCGCGCGTCTCGCTTCCGATCGCCGGGCTCATGTCCGGCCGCCCCGCGAGCGCCATCGGGGAAGACGTGCGCTCTCTGAAGCGCGCGGCGAAATCCCTCGGCTCGCCCGCGCTCGACCCCTTCACCACCATGAGTTTTCTCGCGCTCGAGGTCGTGCCTTCCCTGAAGCTCACCGATCTCGGTCTCGTCGACGTCGAGAGGTTCGAAATCGTTCCCCTGTTCGTGCAAGACTGAGTCGATGAAGGAGCGAGAGCCCAGAGTCCTCGTGACCGAGGACGCCATCCGGGAGAGGGTCTCCGATCTGGCCCGACGGATCTCGAAGGACTACGAAGACGTCGAAAGCGTCACGCTTCTCGGAGTCCTCCGAGGCGCCTTCATATTTCTCGCGGACCTCTCGAGGCAGCTAGCGATTCCGCGGCGCGTCGACTTCATCGCCCTTTCGAGCTACGAGTCCGAGTCCAACGTCGGCGGCGCGGTCCGGCTCATCATGGACGTGCGGGCTCCGCTCGAAGGGCAGCACGTCCTCGTGGTCGAGGATATCGTCGATACCGGCCTCACCCTCGACTACCTCCTGAGGACGCTCCAGGCTCGAGGGCCGAAGTCCTTGAAGACCTGCGTCCTCCTCGAGAAGCCCGAACGACTCAGAGTGAAGGTGCCCATCGACTACCTGGGGTTCACCATCCCCGACGAATGGGTCGTGGGCTACGGCCTTGATTCGGGAGACCGCTACCGCTGCCTCCCGTACATCGGCGTCGTCGATCCTCAGTAGAATTTTCCGAGCTGCAGGGAGATGGACGCCGTCGGCCCCCGGAACCGGCTCTCGAGGCCGCTCGCGCCGGCGACGAGCCGGTAGCCCGCTCCCGCGCCCAGTCTCAACCAGTTGGTGAAGGTGTAGGAGGCGATCGCTTGAGGCTCGGCCACGAAGAACGTTTCGTCCACGCGTACACTCGAGGGGAACGGATGGGGGAATCGCCCGCCCCTTCCCCCGACGGCCCCGAAGGCCCCGAACCCTCCCCGGTTTCCGTGCGTGCCGAAACCTCGATCGGGAGAATCAGGCTCGGGGAACTCATCGACGTCGACCACGACCGTTCCCATCCCCAGGCCCGCGAGCCCGCGAAACGAAACGTTGAATCGCTCGTTTCTCTGCACGAACCACTCTACGAGAGCGCCGCCGTAGGCGAGGTCCGACCCCGCGGGCCCGCTGGTGAGCCAGTAGGCGCCGCCTCCGATGAAGAGCTTCCGATCGGTGAGCCATCCGGCGTAGCCGCCGAGCAGGTTCGCCGACTGGCCGTCCATCTCGGAGAACTTGAAGTCGGGCGCGATGACGAAGCCGTTCTGTATCGTCTCGAGTCCCTGGATCTCCGTCGATTGCGCGAACGACGTCGCGGCCGAGCACGCGAAGACGAGGACCGCGGTGAACGCAAGAACGTTGTTCATTCTCTTTTCCTTTCAGCCCCGGGCTAGTTGTCCTGGGGCAGTTTTACGTTGAGTGTCGTGGTCTTGCCGGGCTCGACGCTGACGTCGGTCACGAAGGGCTCGTGACCCGCGCTTCGGATCTCGACCCGGTGCTCGCCCGCGGGAACGTGGATGACGAGGGCGTCCGAGGCTTCGCCCGAAGGGTCCGAAGGCCAAGGCTCCCCGTCGATAAGGATCTCGGCGCCCATCGGCCGCACCCTGAGCTTGAGGACCCCGAACCCCGAGACGGAGATCGACGGCTCGGGCCCGGGAAACGCCCGCTGCGTGGACGGCACCTGCTTCCTCTAGGCTATCCGGGCTTGCGCGCGAGGAA